>NZ_CACWEU010000205.1:0-3674 GCF_902760015.1 Candidatus Ruminimicrobium bovinum | reverse complement strand
TTAATTTATATGCTCCCATCGTCTAGGGGTTAGGACACATGATTTTCAATCATGCAGCAGGAGTTCAATTCTCCTTGGGAGCGTATTATTAATAAAACTTTTTATAATATAAATACCGGGAATTTATTCCCGGTATTTTTTTTGTTTTTTAGAGCCGCCTTTTCTGTTGAGTATCCGACACACAGCTAACAATGCAGTACTCGGTTCTAAACACAAAAATAGTTTTTACAATTTTTTATAAATTGGTATAATTTGAAATATGTTAATAAAAATAGATTTTGTAAATATAGAAAATACTGCAAAAAAACCCGAAAACATAAAAGAACTTGTTTATTTCTGGAATAAGTATGCAAAAGAAAAAATAGAAGAAAGAATAAAACATTTCCGTAAAGTTTTTGAAAAAGGTTCGGATAATGCGGTCTTTGCGGAACTTGCTTTCTGTTTGTTTACTCCTCAATCAAAAGCTGTTTCATGTTGGAAAGCGGTAAATACATTATATGATAAAAAACTTTTGTTTAAAGCAAATTGTGACGAAATTGCAAAAAATATAAATAATGTTCGTTTCCAAAACAATAAAGCAAAATTTTTAGTTCAAGCAAGAGATAAATTTTCATTAAACGGTAAGTTGAACATAAAAAATAAATTAAAATCTTTTGATGATATAAAAGAATTAAGAAAATGGATAATAGATAATATAAAAGGTATAGGTTATAAGGAAGCCGGACATTTTTTAAGAAATATAGGTTTGGGGTTGGATTTGGCAATACTTGATAGGCATATACTTAAAAATTTAAAATATTACGGTGCTATTGACGAAATACCGGAAACTTTAACAGTTAGAAAATATTTGGAAACAGAACAAATGATGGTTGGCTTTTGTAATAAAATAAAAATACCGATGGCACATATTGACTTGCTTTTTTGGGCCATGCAAACAGGTGGAATTTTTAAATAGGGGGTTTTATGGATAAATTGGCATTTACAAAAATTTCTTATGGAATGTTTATTATTACGTCAGTTGCAGACGGCAAAAAAGGCGGACAAATAGCAAATACCGTTTTTCAAATTACTTCCGATCCTGCAACAATAGCAATAAGTATTTCAAAACAAAATAATACATATCAACTTTTAAAAACCGGTAAAAAATTTGCCGCATCTTGTTTAACGGAAGCTGCTCCTTTTGAGTTTATAGGCAAGTTCGGTTTTAGAAGTTCGAGAGATTTTGATAAATTTGCCGGAGTAAAATTTATAACAAATGCAAACAGTATTCCAATAGTAACGGATTGGACAAATGCTTATTTTGAAGCCGACATAATTTCCGAATTTGATACCGAAACGCACACCGTATTTTTAGGAAAAGTAACAAATGCTGTTGTTTTAAACAATGAACCATCTATGACATATTCTTATTACCATAATGTTAAAAAAGGTTTAACCCCAAAAAATGCTCCAACGCATAATGGCAATTTATAATTAATGACATAGGAGAAAAGTTATGACTATGATTTCTAAAATAGCTGTTTTAGGTGCAATGGAATGTGAAGTTGAAGAAGTAAAAAGGTATTTAACTAATTTACAGGAGCAAGTTTATAAAGATTTAAAAATATTTACCGGAAATATAAATAATAAATTTATTATTTTGTCACAAACAGGTATTGGTAAAGTTAATGCTGCATTGAATTGTCAATATATAATTGATACATTTACTCCTGATGTTATAATAAATATAGGTGTTGCAGGCGGGATAGGTAAAGGTTTAAAAGTAGGTGATATTGTTATAGGTAATTCACTTATTCAACACGATTTTGACGTTTCGGTATTAGGTTATGCAAAGGGATATATGTTTACCGGAGCAGACAAAGATAAACCAACCAAATATTTTAGTGATAAAAATATTGCGGATAAATTTAAAAGTTCGTTATTAAATACGGTAAAAGAAAATAAAATTTATGAAGGTATAATTGCAACCGGTGACCAATTTGTTTCCGATAAAAAATTAAAAGAAGAAATAAATAAAACTTTCAATGCTTTGGCGGTTGAAATGGAAGGTGCGGCAATAGCACAGGTTGCAACAAGAAATAAAATTCCTTTTTTGGTAACAAGGGTAATTTCCGATTTGGCAGACGGAACAACAGCCGAATATCAAAACGTTTTTGAAAAAGAAACTTCTCAAATATTGGCGGAAGCAATAAAAAAAGTATTGGCAGATTTATAATTTTGTAGCGGCAGTTAGTTTTATTGCGAACGGTTTTAATTTTTCTTTTAATTTATAATAAGGCAAACCTACAACGGTGTAGTAATCGCCGTAAATTTTTTTGACAAAATTATCTTGCTTGTCCTGCACAGCGTAAGCGCCTGCTTTATCCAAGTTTTTTGCCGATAAAATTTGTAACTGTTCTTGTGATATTTTTTTCATTTTAACAACGGCAACATCGTAAAAATTTTCCTTCTTGTTTTGTGCAAGTATCGTAACGCCGGTATATACTTTATGATAACTTCCGTTAAGTTCGCTTAGTATTTGCATTGCATGTTTTTTATTTTTGGGCTTTCCTATAATTTTACCGTTTAAAACAACTATTGTATCGGCTGAAATTATTATTGAGTCTTTATTTTGTTTTTGAACTGCTTTTGCTTTTTGTAAAGATAAATCTTTAACTATTGCCGATGGCCTTTTAAATTTTGTTTTTTCTGTTATGTCACTTGGGCATATTTTAAATTTTAAACCCCACTTTTTTAGTAAAGTTATTCTTCTTTCCGATGCCGATGCTAAAACAATTTTGTTCATTATTATTGTTCCTTTTTTATAAATTTTTTCTTATAAATGAATAATAAAATAAAAAAAGTAATCCAAGAAAAAATTGATACCCACATGCTTACATAAAAAGCTAAGGGTCTATATTCAATTCTTATTTTATGATTTCCTTGATTTACGGAGATTGCTTTATATATATAGTCTGCGCAAATTATTTCATATTTTTGTTTTGGGTTATCAATTTCATATGCTTTCCAACCTTTTGCATAATTATCCGTATATAAAATTATAGCAGGTTCAGTTGTGTTGCATTCAAATTCTATTGAGTTTTCGTTAAAATATAAAATTTTTATACTATAGTTTCCTTTTATTTTAGGTTTAAATTTAGGTTCTTGTTCCAAAACTACAGTATTAAATATATCAAATTTTTTGTTAGATAAAATGTTATAAGTTTCACTTTTATCTTTTTCTAATTTATAATCATAAAAAACATTAATTCTGTTAAGAGTTTTATTATCTGTTTTTATTACACCGCCGGAGTGGTAATCAACTATATATTTGCATCTTAACAAACTTAAAATATTATTGTTTTTATATTTTTCATTAAATGTCAAATAATTTTTAAGTTTATCCGGGAACAATCCTAAAGAATTTTCCGGATTATATTTTAAACTATATCTTTTTCTTGAAGAAAAACGTGGTTGTTCATTAAAGTTTTCTGTTAAAATATAGTTATAAGTATAATTATTTTTATAAATAAAAGGTTTTGAAAATGATTTCATGGTTATTAATGGATCGATAATTAATAAGATAATAATTATTATTCTGGATATTAAATGTTTTTTTAGATATAACAATATAGAAAACATTAAAAACAAAAAAATTGATATATAAAAAGAAATCTTTAATTCAGTTATTGTTT
>NZ_CACWEU010000204.1:0-11198 GCF_902760015.1 Candidatus Ruminimicrobium bovinum | reverse complement strand
CAAAAGAGGTATGCCTTCTTTTATTTGCATCAAAAGGAGAAATTCTAACCAATCTGTGAACCCCCATCTCCGCCTGCATATATCCGTAAGCATATTCACCTTTAATTATAAATGTAATACTTTTTATACCTGCCTCGTCACCGTCCAATATGTCAACGGTATCAATTGAAAAACCTTTATTTTCAGCCCACATCGAATACATTCGAACAAGCATACTTACCCAATCACAAGATTCGGTTCCGCCGGCACCTGCATGAATCGATACTATGGCATTGTTTTTATCGTGCGGCGAAGATAATTTTGTTTTTATATCAAGTTTATTTATTTCTTTTTCCAAATTCATTATACCGTCCTGAAGTTCTTTTTCCAAACTTTCATCTTTTTCGGTTAACAATAAATTTTGTATTTCAAGTAAATCTTTTGTTTTATCATTTAATTTTGACCACTGCTCAACGATATCTTTTAAATCGTTTAATTTCTCCATTGTTTTTTTTGCTTTATTTTGATCAAGCCAAAAATCATTTGATACCGCAACCGAATCAAGTTCTTTTATTTTATTATCAATATCAAAAATTATTTTTAAATTATTTATTTTTTCTTTAATTTCTTCCAACATATTTCCTCTCAATAGCAATGTATAATATGCAATGTAGAATATATAATTAACAACAACAGATTAGAAGGTTATAATGTCATCGTGATTCATATTCTTATAATTTGATAACCTTATTATAACCTAAAACAGCAAACAATAAACAAATTATAGTAAATATTAAACATAAATATGCAAACAAATCACCGATTTTTAAATAAATGCTTTGATAATCATTACAATAAACCGTTGTAATAAAATTTACCTGTTCGTATATATTTGTTTTTTTTACCGCATTTCCGGCACAATTTATAACGGCAGATACACCGGAATTTGCACAAACGACAACATTTTTTCTTGTTTCAACGGCTCTAAAAATATTCATAACAAAATGTTGATAAGGAGCGGCGCTGTTTCCAAACCATGCATCGTTTGTATGGTTTGTTAATAAATTTGCTCCGTTTTTAACCGACTTTCTTGTTAAATCCGGAAAAAAGTTTTCCGAACATATCGTTGAACCGACAGAAATTTTATCATATTTGAAAACATTCATAACGGTTGATTTTGAAAAATCGCCGAGTGAATTTAAAACTCCGAAAAATTTTGACAGAATATTTCTAAACGGAATATATTCTCCGAATACAACCAAATGATTTTTATGATGCAAATTCATATTCCCGTCTTTATCAACGGCAAAAACTGAATTATAAATTTTATTATTTTCAATATCAATGCTGTTTGCACCTATCAAATGCAAGTTTGCGTTTTTTAAATTTCGTTCAACAAGTTTTTTTATATCATTATCAATTTGTAAATAGCCGGGCAAAACACTTTCGGGGTAAATAATAATTTCAACTTTATCCTTAAAATATTTAATATTTTCATCCAACCCGTTAATTATTTCCTGTTTATATTTTTCGTCCCACTTTTTATATTGATCGATATTCGGTTGAATAACACCGACGGTTATTTCGTTACCGTAATTTACATTAAACTTATTCAATTTAAAAAAACCGTAACAAAATACGGCAATAATCAATGTTATAAAAAAAAGCATTGAAAAATTTTTATAGTCATAAATTTTTAAACTTGAAATTCTCGAAAAATTTTTATTATCAAAAAGCACAATATATAATAAAGTATTTATAACAATTATTAAAAATGATATTCCGTATACACCGGTTATATCGGCAATTTGTATTACGGGTAAAAAACAAACTTGCCCGTAAGCAAGCAAATTCCACGGGAAACCGGTCAACAAATAAGTTCTTATAAATTCAAACATTACCCAAGAAGTTGCAGAAAACAAAATTATGCAAAAATATGATTTTAATTTTTTTTGTATAAAAGATAAAGTTGCCGCCCATATAGAAAAATATAAAGAAAGGTATGTAAATAAAAGAAAACTTACAACAAAACAGGAAAAATAAGAATTCAAATTATCATACAGAAAAACAAACATCCAAAACATTGATATTACATAACAAAAAAATCCTGTTATAAAACCATATATGAAGGATTTTTTTACATCGGAATTAAATATACAGTAAAGTAACGGAAGAAATGAAAACCAAGCAAAATAAAACAAATTAAATTTTTGAAAAGACAAAGCCGTTAATATTGCCGACAATAACGACAATGAAAAATATTTTAATTTTAATTGGCTCACAATTTATCCGTTTTAAATATTTTTACCGCAACATTTTTTATATTTTTTACCGCTTCCGCAAGGACAAGGGTCGTTCCTGCCTATTTTTTTCAAATCTCTGTGATTATTTACCGAAGATGAACTTTTTTTGTAAGTTTTATCACTATCTTTTTCATTAATATCGGGTTTTGTTGTTTTTATGTTATCGTTAAGCATTGATTTCGGCATAACATTTACCTGAACTCTAAACACATATTCAATTGTAGTTTCTCTTATTCTTCTCATCATACCGTCAAAAAGAGCAAAAGATTCTTTTTGATATTCTATCTTAGGATCTTTATGAGCATAAGCTCTGAAATAAATACCTTTTTTCAATTGATCCAATTCATATAAATTATCTCTCCATGCGGTATCTATCATTTGTAACAAAACCATTCTTTCTATTTGAGACAATATTTCACTGCCTAATTTTTCTTTTCTGTCATCATAAGCCTTTTTTATTTGTTCAAGCAAAATTTCTTTTAATCTGTCTTGGTTCAAACTGTCAAGAATTTCACCGGAAGGGGCTTCAAAATCTATACCGAAAGATCTTGCCATCCATGCTTTAAAATGGCTCCAATCCCATTGTTCGGGATATGTTTTTTCCGATGTCCATTGGTCAATTTTTTCTTCAACCGATTCCAACATCATATCCCGTATTGTTGCGGATATATCTTCACCTTCAAGTATTTCATTTCTTAATCTGTAAACAGCTTCCCTCTGCTTATTCATTACATTATCGAAATCAATAAGCTGTTTTCTTATATCGAAATTCATACCTTCAACTTTTCTCTGTGCATTTTCAACGGCTTTTGATATCCACGGATGTTGAATATCTTCACCTTCTTTTAAACCCAATTTCTGCATTAAGACAGACATTTTTTCAGAACCGAAAAGCCGCATTAACTCATCCTGCATAGACAAATAAAACCTTGAAGCACCCGGATCGCCCTGTCTTCCCGACCTACCTCTTAACTGATTATCAATTCTTCTCGACTCGTGTCTTTCGGTTCCTATAATATATAAACCTCCGAGTTTTTTTACTTCCTCGTTTTGCTGCTTATCACCGGCACCCAAAACAATATCGGTTCCTCTACCTGCCATGTTGGTTGCAATTGTAACGGCGCCTTTTGCACCGGCTTGTGCAATAATTTGCGCTTCCATTTCATGAAATTTTGCATTTAATACCTGATGAGGAATTCCTTTTCTCCTAAGCAAATCGGAAAGCTTTTCCGATTTTTCAATTGACCTTGTTCCCACAAGAACAGGTTGCCCGACTTTCCAGCATTTTTCAATATCGGCAACTATTGCATTGAATTTTTCATTTTCCGTTCTGTAAATCACATCGGGGAAATCTTTTCTTATCATCGGGTTATTTGTAGGAACTTCAACAACATCAAGTTTGTAAATTTCCCAAAATTCGCTTGCTTCGGTAAGTGCGGTTCCTGTCATACCTGCAATTTTGTTATACATTCTAAAGAAATTTTGAAATGTTATCGTAGCCAATGTTTGGTTTTCTTCGGCAATTTGTAAATTTTCCTTTGCTTCAACCGCCTGGTGAAGGCCGTCCGACCATCTTCTTCCCGGCATAAGTCTTCCGGTAAATTCATCAACTATTATAACTTCACCGTTTTTTACAACATAATCAACATCTCTTTTATATAAATTGTGTGCCCTTATTGCCTGTGTTAAATGATGAACCCATTCCGACTGCATATCGTCATAAATATTTTTCAAACCCAATATTTTTTCCGCTTTTTGAACACCCTGTTCGGTTAAAACAACACTGTGGTTTTTTTCATCAACCAAATAATCGTAACCTTTTGAAAGATCAACACCCTCATATTTTGCTTTTATTTCTTCTTCTTCCGTTATAAACCTGCCGTGAAGCATAGGAACAATTCTGTTTGAAACATAATATTTATCGGTGGATTTTTCACCGGCACCGGAAATTATAAGCGGAGTTCTTGCCTCATCTATTAAAATCGAGTCGACTTCATCGATAATTGCATAATTAAGCGGTCTTAAAACTCTGTCATCTTTTGAGATAACCATGTTATCTCTTAAATAATCAAAACCCAATTCGTTATTTGTCACATAGGTTATATCACATTGGTAAGCTTGTCTTCTTTCTTCGTTTGTAATATCGTGGCAAACATTACCGACGGTCATTCCCAAAGCATTATAAACCGGCTGCATCCATTCTTTATCTCTTTTTGCAAGATAATCGTTGACGGTAACAACATGAACGCCTTTTCCCTCAAGTGCATTTAAGTAAACCGCCAAAGTTGCAACAAGTGTTTTACCTTCACCGGTTTTCATCTCGGCAATTTTACCTTTATGTAAAATATATCCGCCTATCATTTGAACATCAAAATGTCTGAGCCCGATAGTTCTTTTTGAAGCTTCTCTGACACATGCAAATGCTTCGGGCAACAAATCATCCAAAGTTGCGCCTTCAGACAACCTTTTTTTAAACTCTTCCGTCTTTGATTTTAATTGTTCATCGGAAAGTTTTTGAATATCCGGTTCCAACGAATTTATTTTTTCAACTATAGGTTTAATTTTTTTTATATCCCTTTCATTTTGAGAGCCGAAAATAGCCCCTATCAATTCTTTTAACATAAAATAGCTCCATATTTAAAATATCTTTTATATTTTACTTTTTTTTAGATATAAAAACAATTGCAACGAAAAATTTATAAAAATTTTTATAAAACAAATTTAAATTATCTAAAACAATAACGCAAGTGTAACAAATTAAAATAAAAAATGTATAATTAATTATTGTAATAAACTATTATTCTTAATTTAGGAATTTTTATGATAAAAACAAATGCAATGAGAATTTTGGATAAAAGCAATATACATTATAAAACTTACAGTTACGACTCTTCCAAAACAATAAGCGGAGTTGAAGTTGCACAATATTTAAAACAAAATCCCGATTATGTTTTTAAAACATTGGTTACGGTGGCAAAGTCAAAAAATCATTATGTATTTTTAGTTCCCGTTGCAAAAGAATTGGATTTAAAAAAAGCCGCCGTCTCGGCAGGTGAAAAATCGGTTGAAATGTTAAAACAAAAGGATTTATTCAATTTAACGGGATATATTCACGGAGGATGTTCTCCGTTAGGTATGAAAAAATTATTTAAAACCGTTATAGATATTTCCGCACAACAACAACCCGTTATAATTTTTAGTGCAGGCAAAATAGGATACCAAATAGAAACAACCGTTTCGGAACTTCAAAAAGTAATTTCCTTTTCTTTAGCGGATATAGTAATATAAGTTTTCCGTAAAATAAATTTTTATTTTCATCTAATTTTCAAATCTTATAATCCTCCAATCTTCTAAAATTTGCATTTGCAAATTTTTTGGTTGATATTTAACTCTTTTTTCAATATAATTTAGAAATATATTCAAAAGAGGATTTCATGCAAGAAAAAAACATATCTTTTTTTATTTCCGCAGGTGATGTATCGGGTGATATTCATGCTGCCAACTTAATAAGTTCAATAAAAAAAATAAATCCTTCAATAAAAATATTTTGTATCGGCGGAAATCAATTAAAAAAAGTTTGTGATGTTTTTTTGGAAGATATAGTAAACCTAAATGCTTTCGGTTTTTTCCCGTTAAAACAAATTTTCTTTTTAAAAAAACTTTTAAAAAGAATTGAACAAAATTTAAAAGAAAACAAAACAAACAAAGTAATTTTAACCGATTATTACGGGTTTAACATTCATATTGCAAAAGTTGCAAAAAATTTGAACATACCCGTTTATTACTTTGTAAGTCCGCAAATTTGGGCTTCAAGAAAAGGAAGAATAAAGCAAATAGCAAAATATGTAAAAACGGTATTTCCTATTTTTCCGTTTGAAAAAGATATTTATTTAAAAGCGAAAGTTAATGCGGTGTTTGAAGGTAATCCGCTTATTGATGTTGTTCCAAATGTCGATAAAGAAAAAAAACTTAACGAACCGTTAAATATCGGACTTTTTGTCGGCAGCAGACAAAGTGTTATAAAAAGGCATTTGCCTATAATACTTAAAACCGCAGAAATTTTAAAAAATAAAGTAAATGCAAACTTTAAGTTATTTGTAAATGATTCGGAAGATTGGAAGCTTGGAAGATTGGAAGATTGGAAAAATAAAAAAATAGAAATTGTGCAGGGTGATAATTGGCAGGAAAGAAAAAATATTGATATAGCAATAAACCCTTCCGGAACGGTAAGTTTGGAAAATGCTTTAATGGGAATACCTATGGTTGTTATGTATAAACTTGCATGGGCAAATTATTTACTTGCACGGCTTATAGTCAAAGTTAAATTTATAACCATTGTAAATATTTTGGCAAATAAACTTATTGTTCCCGAATATATTCAACATAAAGCTACGGCGGAAAATTTGGCAAATGCCGTATTTAAATATTTGGAACCTGATATATATAAACAAAAAAGAGAAGAACTTCTGCAATTTAAAAATATGTTGGGTAAGAAAGGTGTTTGTGAAAGAATTGCAAAAAATATACTGGAGGATAATTAATGGACTATAAAAGGTTGGCAAGATATGTATATCCGTATAAAATAAGGTTTATATCGGCAATGATATGTATGGCGGTTTTTGCCGCTTTAAATACCGGAACGATTGCGCTTGTAAAATGGTTGTTTGATAAAGTTTTTTCAACCGAAGGCGACACGGCATCAAAAATAAAAATGCTTTATTTTATTGCGATAATAGTTCCCGTTTTTTTTGTAGTAAAAGGACTTGCCGATTACGGAAGAAGCTATTTACTTAATTATGTGGCACAAAACGTAATTAAAAATTTAAGATTTGAATTATATTCAAAATTAATTTCTTTATCCCACGATTTTTATGTTAAACATTCCTCTTCAAAAATAATGTCAAGGGTAACAAACGATATAAATGCAATACAAAATGCACTTTTAAGAGTTCCGGCAAATGTTATTAAAGACGGACTTTCTGCAATAGGTATGATATGTTTGTTATTTTATTTACATTGGAAATTTGCTTTTATAGTAGTTTTTGTAATTCCGTTACTTGCCTTACTTTTAATTTATTTTGCAAAAAAAATGAGAAAGGCCTCAAAAGAAGGGCAGGTTCAAATGGCGGAAATTTATTCTTCTCTTCAGGAAATGTTGAGCGGGTTTTCCGTAATTAAGGCCTTTACTCATGAAGAAAAAGAAAAACAAAGATTTTCAAGAGATAACGAAAAATACTATAATATCGAACTGAGACTTGTTCGTGTTGATGCCCGTTCAAGCCCGTTAATGGAAGCTCTCGGTGCAATAGGTTTTTCAATAGTGCTTATTTGCGGCGGAATTGAAGTAATAAAAGGCGGTTGGACAACCGGTGCATTTATGGCATTTATAGCGGCAGTATTTTCAGCTTATCAGCCGCTTAAAAATTTTGCACAGGTAAATTCAATAGCACAACAGGCAGTAACGGCTTCGGAAAGAATTTTTGAAATACTTGACCAACAACCTACTATTATTGATAGTCCGAATGCAAAAATATTACCCGTATTTTCAAAAGAAATTTCATATCAATCGGTAAATTTCAGTTATGAAGAGGGTAAAGAAATTTTAAAAGATATCAACTTTAAAATTCCGCTCGGAAAAACCGTAGCATTTGTCGGTTCATCGGGCTCCGGTAAAACAACTATAACAAATTTACTTTTAAGATTTTATGATGTTACTTCGGGTAAAATTTGTATAGACGGAAACAATATAAAAGATGTAACGTTGGAATCTTTAAGAAATCAAATAGGTGTTGTTTCCCAAGACGTGCTTTTATTTAACGAAACAATAAAATATAATATTTCTTACGGAAAAGAAAATGCAACCGATGCCGAAATAGAAGCTGCGGCAAAAGCGGCCAATGCACATAATTTTATTTCCAATTTACCGAACAAATATAACACGATAGTAGGTGAAAGAGGAATGAAATTATCCGGCGGTGAAAAACAAAGAATAGCCATCGCACGTGCAATGTTAAAAAATCCGCCGATTTTAATACTTGATGAAGCAACATCAGCCCTTGATACGGAATCGGAAAAGCTTGTGCAGGAAGCCATTGAAACTTTAATGAAAAACAGAACCGTAATTTTAATAGCACACAGATTAACTACCGTAAAAAATGCCGATGAAATAATTGTTTTGGATAAAGGACAGGTTGCAGAAACGGGAAAACATCAACAACTGTTGGATAAAAATGCGGTATATGCGAAATTATATAAACTTAATAGTTAAGGATTGAGAAGCATGAAAAAATTATCATTTATATTTTTTATTTTATTCTTTATCACAATAAACGTTTCGGCAAGAAAAATACCTACACAACCTAACAGTTATAACGGTATGGCTTTAAGTGCAAGAAGTCTTGCAATGGGTAATACGGGTGCTGCTGCCGTATCACAAACAGATAATATCTACTTTAATCCGGCAGGGTTGGCTTACAATACAAATGAAAAAATATTTACCGAAGTTCTTATATCTGCATTAAGAGATTCTTCTTTACCCAAACAGGAAATAAACCGAGTTGACCCTACGGAATTAGGATTAATGTCGATTGTATTGATGCAAAAATTCGGAGCAATATCATGGAGAACGTTATCTTCATACGAAACAAAAAGCTCCGACGAAAACAATTGGTCAAGGAAACAGGAAAATATAAAAGCGGTAACACTATCTGTAGGAAACACTTCAAGTAACGGAGCGGCTTTAGGAGTAAATATTTCTTATCTTTACGGAACATTGGCAGAAAGTTCGGTTGAAAATTCAATTCCTTATGCACAAACCTCATCGGGAAACGGTTTCAGCATCGACGTAGGTATGACTTTACCCTTAAAAAAACATATAATTTTAGGTGTTAATTTTGAAAACATTGCAGGTTTTATGTGGTGGAGTGACTATGGTAATTACGAGCAATTACCTTTTACTTTTCGTTCGGGGGCAGGTTATTATTTAGGCGGATTTTCTCTTTTGGCGGATTATTCAAAAAGATTTTACAGATTCGGTGATATGAAAGAAAATTTTATATCCTTAGGTACCGAACAATATTTAACACACTTCCTTTGCGTGAGAGCAGGTGCCGAAAGCGAGTCATCGTTTTCCGATAAAGAAAACATTAAATACACTTACGGTTTCGGTTTAAACATCTCAATTGTAACAGTAAATTTTGCAGCACAAAATTATAAATTAAAATCCGAAAATGTATCGGAATATTTCTGTTCGGTAAAGGCAAACATATAATGATTGACGAATTAAAAAAATTAGTTACACAGTATTTACCTAATGCCGATTTGGCACTTTTGGAAAAAGCATACAACTATGCTTCAAGTGCTCATTATTGTCAAATCAGAGCAACCGGTGAGCCCTATTTCAATCATTGCTGTAATGTTGCAAAAATACTTACGGAATTAAAGCTTGATATTCCTACATTATGTGCTGCACTTCTGCACGATATTTTGGAAGATACTCTTGTGGTATCACAGGAATTAAAACAAGAATTCGGTGAAGAAATAACATCGCTTGTCGAAGGTGTAACAAAAATAAATTCTTATAAATTTAACGACAAACTTACGGCACAGGCGGAAAATTGGCGAAAAATGTTATTTGCAATAGTTAAAGATGCACGTGTAATTATCATAAAACTTGCCGACAGATTGCATAATATGAGAACATTAAAATCACTTTCTCCCGATAAACAGAAAAAAATTGCACTTGAAACGTTAACTTTATATACTCCTTTTGCACACAGGTTAGGTATATATAATTGGAAAAACGAACTTGAAGATTTAACATTTGAAATACTTGAACCGGATAAATATAATGAAATAAAAACTAAATGGAAGGCACGTTCCGGCAGAAACATAGAATACCTTAACTATTTGGAAAAAGAAATTACAAAAAAATTAACATCTGCAAATATACCTTTCAGATTATCGTCAAGACCTAAGAACTTATACGGAATTTACAGAAAAATGCAACGGCAACAAAAACCGTTTTCGGCAATACAGGATTTATTCGGTATGAGAATAATAACCGATACTCAAGAACATTGCTATCAAATTTTAAGTATAGTTCAAACGGATTTTAAAATTGTAGAAAACTCATTCACCGATTATATAATACTTCCTAAAGCAAATTTATATCAATCTCTTCATATTACCGTCGCTTCGGAAAGTGACGTTGTTGTTGAAATACAAATAAGAACCGAAGAAATGCATAAAAAAGCGGAATACGGTATTGCAGCCCATTGGAGATACAAAGACCAATTTAATAAAACAACCGACAATTCAAAAGATATTGATTTGGAAAAACATTTGGAATTTATAAAACATATTTTGGAAACAAAAGACAGTGAAGAATTTTTATCGGATTTAAAAACGGAATGTAATTTTGAACAGATATACGTATCAACACCTAAAGGGAAAATAATAAGGTTGCCCGACGGTGCTACGGCACTTGATTTTGCTTATGCCGTTCATACCGATATAGGAAATAAATGTATGGGTGTAAAAGTTAACGGAAAAATGGTTCCTTTAAATTACAAACTTATATCCGGGCAAACTTGCGAAGCACTTGTCCGTAAAAATATAAAGCCAAGTGAACACTGGCTTTCATTTGTAGTAACATATCAGGCAAAATATCGAATAAGAAAATTTTTAAAAGAAACAAAAAAACAACTGAGAAGCTGAAAACGGCAATGTACAATGTATAATGTAGAATGTATAAACAACAGATGAGAGATAAGGGCTGAAGACTGAGAGTTTAACGGCAAATAACCTATAGCCCTATAACCTTATAGCCTCTAAACTAACTTTATCTTTTAATAAATATTTCTATTCTGTTATTTTTATTTCTGCCTTCTTTGGTTGTATTTTCCGCTATCTGTT
>NZ_CACWEU010000203.1:0-6005 GCF_902760015.1 Candidatus Ruminimicrobium bovinum | reverse complement strand
CCGTTCTGCTTACCGTATCACATATTAATAAAAAAACAGAACCTGTAATTGCAGAAAAAGGAATTACAATTCTGTTATCGTTACCTACAAATTTTCTTGTAATATGCGGTATCATAAGCCCCACAAAACCTATAACTCCGCAACAGCTTACAATTGCTGCCGTAATTAAAGAACTTAATAAAAATAAATATTTTACCGTTTCCGATGTATTTACTCCGAGTGAATTTGATTTTTCGTTTCCCAAACTTATTATATTAACAATATTTCCCGATAAACATAAAATAATCACTCCGGTAACTACCGATATTATCACTATAGGCAATAGTCTTTCGTCAAAAAAAGAAAGGTTACCCATAAGCCACATAAAAGCCGAATAAAGTTGGTCTGACGATGATACTGAAAAAAGCAACATTACTGCCGAAGAAAAAATATAACTTGCAACAACTCCGGAAAGTATCATACCGTTTGAATCAAATTCTTTTCTCATATTTAATACATAAACCAAACAAACCGACAATATTGCTCCGCAAAAACCAAAAAGCGGCAAAAATATCCATGAAACTTTTATTATTCCAAATGCAAAACCTACTGAAACACCGAAAGCCGCACCGCCTGAAATTCCTAATGTAAAAGGATCTGCCAACGGATTCCTTAATACTCCCTGAAAAACACATCCGCTTACCGATAACCCGGCACCTGCAACTATTGCAAGTATTACCCTCGGTAACCTTATATGTTTTATTATTGTATAAACACTGTTATCTCCCGAATTATAAAAAACGGATTTTAAAATATCGGCAACGGATATTTCACTTACACCGGATTTCAGTGCAATTAAAAATGTTATAAATAATATTATTAACAATAAAAAAATTTTTAAAAAATATTTCATATTCAATTAACAGTTTCTAATTGTTTTTGCAAAATTTTTAGTCCTCTCAAAAAAGTTTTCGGTGTAGGCATAAAAATATCATTTGCATCCAACATAAATATTTTTTTATTTTTAACGGCAGGTATGGTTTTATATTTGTTCCATTTTATTATTTCTTTTTCGGTTATATCACCCATATTTACAAGTATTATAATATCCGGATTTTTTTTCATAACGGCTTCAATGCTTATGTTAGGGTATCTCATATCAATATCAACAAAAATATTTTCTAAGCCGATAAATTTATCATAATCATTTATATAGCTTTGTTTTCCTACCGTAAATAAAGGATTTGCTCCTACTTCCCAAAAAACGGTTTCGGTTTTCATTCTTCTTTTTTCACAAACTGAATTTATTTCATGCTTTACATCGGAAATCAATTTTGTCGCTGTTTCGGTTTTATCTAAAAAATTTGCTAACTGTTGAAAATTATTACAAATATCTTCAAAACCGCTTACGGTTTCCATAACATACACGGGTAATTTAAGCCGTATAATTTTCTCGACAACAGCTTTATTATTACCCTCTTTTGTTGCAATAATCAAATCCGGTTTCAATGAAACAATTCTTTCAATATTAGGTTCGGTAAAAGTTCCTATCTTTTCTTTTTTAACTTGTTTGTCGACACAAAAGGTTGTATTTGCTATAAGTTTATCATCCATACCAAGTTCATACAAACTTTCCGTAACCGACGGAGCAAGAGAAATAATTCTTTTATACTCGGCAAATAAATTACATTGAAATAAAAAAATTATTAATAAAAATATTAATAATTTTTTTAAAAAATTTATTTTTTCTATACTTCTATACATCTGTTCCTCTATACATCAAATTTTAATTGCAAAGCAATTAAAATTCTATTCCTTCTTGTGCGGGAATACCTTTATTAAACGGATGTTTTATTTCTTTTACTTCACTTACCAAATCGGCAAGTTCTATTAATTTATTACTTGCCCCTCTTCCCGTTATTACAACATTGGCTTGTTTATTCAATTCATTTATAATTGTAAGCAATAAATCTTCATCTATAAATTTATCTCTTAAAGCAATATTAAATTCTTCCAATACTATTAAATTATATTTGTTATCTCTTGTAATTTCTTTTAATTTATTTACGGCTTGTTCACATTCTTTTACAACTTGTTCTTTTGATATGTCTTTAAAACAAAAAGGATGTTTTGTTGCAAAAGAAAAAAAATCAAGGCCTTCAAGTTTAGTTAATATTTTTTGTTCACCGTAAAAATTTTCACCTTTAAAAAGTTGAACAAGACAAACTTTTTGATTATGTCCCAATGCCCTTATTATTTGCCCCATTGAAGATGTTGTTTTACCTTTTCCGTTTCCTGTTATTACTAAAATCATTTTTCCCCTCTAAAAATAAAAAAAACCACTTTCTATAAAAGAAAATGGTAATAATAATACGAATAAAAACTTTCCCCTAGAAAAGTAAAACTAACACAACAATTGAGAACAAATAATAGACCGGACTACAAAAAATATTTTGATTACCGTTGCTGGGCAGTGTCCGAATTGCAAAAAAGCTTACGGAACTTCCTTTATTTATTCTTAAATTAAAGAGCTTTAACTTTGGGCCTGGTAGGACTTGAACCTACGACCATTCGATTATGAGTCGAGTGCTCTAACCAACTGAGCTACAGGCCCTCTAAATGACAACTGTTTAAGTTTAACAAAAACAAAAATTATTGTCAAGCAATTGCGGAAATTCCATTTTAAAATCTTCTTCTATAATTATTTTTTCTTATATGTTTATTTGTTCCCTGTGTTATCGTCAATTTCTGTTTCATTCTTGCATTTCTGTCTTTTTCTACAAAAATATCGTTACCGTTTTTATCTTTTTGTGTCCAATACATAGCCGTTGAATATGTTGACGGAGTAGGTGTAAAAACCTGCACCTGTTCCGGAGTAAATTTTAAATTTTTATTTATAAAATATAAAAGTTCTTTTGTATCTTCCAAACTGCAACCCGGATGGTCCACCATAAAATAACATGTTAAAAACTGATTTAACGGAGTATTTATTTGTTTAAACATTTTAACAAATTCCAAAAAACATTCCTGTTTAGGTTTGTTCATCGCTTCCAAAACATTGTCACATGTATGTTCCGGTGCAATTTTTAATTGCCCGGATATATTATTATTTGAAATGTATTCCAAATAATTTTTACCGTTTTGTTTATCGGCAATAATTAAATCGTGCCTGATACCGGATGATACAAATACTTTTTTTATATTTTTGTTTGCGGCACATTGTTTTAACAAATCAATTTGTTCTTTATGAGAAAACATAATATTTTCACATACCGTCGGGTATAAACATTTTTTATTTTTACATTTTCCGGTTACCCCGTGCAATTTACAGGAAATTTTATACATATTTCCCGTAGGTCCGCCTATATCCGAAATATATCCTTTAAAATCTTTTTTTTGTGTAAGTTTATTTACTTCCTTTATTATCGATTCTTTGCTTCTTGAGATAACCGACTTTCCCTGATGAACGGCTATTGCGCAAAAATTACATTCTCCGCAACAACCTCTGTGAGATACCACGGAAAACTTTATTGTTTCCTGTGCTTTTACAACACCCTGTTTTGCATAATAAGGATGAACTTCCCTTGTCCAGTCCATTTCATAAATATTATCCAATTCCCGTTGAGTTAATGAAGTTTGAGGCGGGTTATGAATTAAATAACGAACGTCATGTTTTTGACATAAACCTTTTGAATTTTCATAAGCACTGTTGTTATAAAACAAATCAAACATTTCAATAAATTTATTTTTGTCGGCAATACATTCTTCATAAGATGGTATTTCGATATAATTTTCTTTGGCTGTTTTTGAAATATAACATAAACCTTTAATATCATAATAACTTTTATTTTCTTTTATTGCCTGTGCAAGTTCAAGCATAGTTTTTTCAGCCATGCCGTAAGCCAAAATATCTGCTTTTGCATCAAACAAAATTGATCTTCTTAATTTACTATCTTTTAAATCGTAATGAACAACTCTTCTAAGACTTGCTTCTATTCCGCCGAGAACAATAGGTTTTGTTTTTTTGAAATGTCTTCTTATTAAATTCGTATATACCATGCAGGCCCTGTCAGGTCTGCGGTTATTTATCCCGCCGGGCGTTAAATCGTCTTGATTTCTGAATTTTCCCGTAGCCGTATAATTTGCAACCAAAGAATCCATTGCACCGGCAGTAACTCCCCAAAACAAAGCAGGTTCGCCAAGACGTGCGATATCGTCGTTATTGATATCGGGTTGTGCAATAATTGCAACTTTAAAACCGTTAACGGTTAAGTAATTTGCAATAACGGCTGCACCGTTGAAAGGAGAATCAATATATGTATCTCCGGATACAATTATAATATCCGGCTTATCCCATTTTAAATTAATAATTTCCTGTTTTGTGGCAGGTAAAAACATTTTAAATTATTCCCATTTATAAAATACAAAAAAAACGGCAAGAACCATTAAACAAAAACTTACCAAATAATTCCATTTAAAATGTTCGTTTAAATACAATACGGAAAAAAAAGCAAATACGGTTAAAGAAATTACTTCCTGTATAATTTTTAATTGAGTTACATTAAATTGAAGATACCCTATTCTGTTTGCAGGAACCATAAAACAATATTCGATAAAAGCTATACCCCAACAAATTAAAATTAATTTTATCATCGGTATATTTTTAAATTTCAAATGCCAATACCATGCAAACGTCATAAATATATTTGAAATTGTAAGTAAAATTATTGTTTTCATTACAGCATCTCAAGAATGTTATCTATATATTTTTTAGAGTATATCATTTTACTTTTTTTTAAACAACACACACAACACATACATAAACATAAAAGGTACAATATTTTCCAATCCGACATTGAAAATAAAAACGTAAATTTAATATAATTACATAATGTTAATACGGAGTAAAAAATGAAAACTTTAACTTTTGTTATTTCTTGTTTAACCTGTATTTTACTTGCAAATTCATTTTTATATTCAAATACCGTCATCGGAAATTTACAAAACAAAAAAAATAATTTTAACAAACAGGGTATTACATATTCCGTATCAATTGAAAACGAACAAAACTCAACATCTATAATTAAATGTATTTTAACTGAAAAAGATAAAAATAAATTTTTTGAAACTTTAACTTCTTATACAAAAACAAATTATCTTTTATGTGACGACAAATTATATCAGGTTCAAGTATCAACGTCTTTTACTGCAGCGCCAAAACTTCTTTTACGCGAAGACAAATCATACCAAATCCAAGGAAACCCTAATTTATATTCTTTAAAATTTATTCTTTTCCCCGAAGAAATGAAAAAAAATATACTTGATGAATATTATTATGAAATTCCCGATTATGCAGATTGTATTGTAGGTGATAAAATTACGGTAAACGGTTACAGTTGTCAAATTCTTACAAAAACAATAACGGAAACAATAAAAAACGAACAAAATTTTACAACAAGGCAAAATATAACAAAAATGTATATAACCGAAAGATACGGATATCCTACAAAAATTGAATATCTTTATAAAAACAGTTATTCAAATTCAGCAGATTATGATGAAGGGTTCAGCAGAGCTACGGTAAATTTTACAAATTTTAACACGGATGTAACGAACAAATTACTTGAACTTCCGGAAAATCCTTTTATTATCGATTATAAAAAAGACTGATTTTTTAGGTTGTTGGGTGATAACTACAGCTGAGAGCTGAGAAGAATAAAGACAGGTTATAGGATTATAGGTTTAACGGCAACGGAAAAACTTTTAAAAATTTCTTTTGAAGCACGACTTAACGATAGCTGAGGCAGAAAATGTTACACATTTTCCTGGCTTAGTGCTTATTAGAGCTTAGAGTTTTCGGTATTTTTCGCTACGGCGAAAATCTAATTATTTATCAAAAATCGCATAGCGATTTTTACGACAAACTCCTCAGCCCTAAACTCTAAACTAACTTTATCTTTTAATAAATATTTCTATTCTGTTATTTTTATTTCTGCCTTCTTTGGTTGTATTTTCCGCTATCTGTT
>NZ_CACWEU010000202.1:0-7069 GCF_902760015.1 Candidatus Ruminimicrobium bovinum | reverse complement strand
CCGTTCTTAAAAAGAACAACTTAAAAGCAAAAGTTATAGTTGTAAGCGAAGCGGGTGCTTCGGTATATTCTGCATCACCGCTTGCCGTAAGTGAGTTTCCGGATTTGGATGTTACGGTTCGCGGTGCAATAAGTATTGCAAGAAGGTTACAGGATCCGTTGGCCGAACTTGTAAAAATTGACCCTAAATCAATCGGTGTCGGTCAGTATCAGCATGATGTTAACCAAGTTCAATTAAAGAAAAACCTTGACGCTACGGTTGAATCCTGTGTAAATTATGTAGGTGTAAATTTGAATTCCGCATCGGCGGAACTTTTAAGTTATGTTGCCGGCATAGGAAAACTTGCTGCAAAAAATATTGTTCAATACAGGGCAAAAAACGGTTCTTTTAAAAATAAAAGTGAGTTATTAAATGTTTCAATGTTCGGTGAAAAAACTTTTACGCAATGTGCCGGTTTTTTAAGAATAGCCGGCGGTGATAACCCGTTGGATAATTCCGCAATTCATCCGGAAAGTTATCCGATAGTTGAAAAAATGGCGCAGGATTTATCAATGACACCGGAAAACCTTATAGGTAACACATCGGCAATTTCAAAAATAAATTTAAAAGATTATGTTTCCGATACCATAGGAATGTTGACATTAAACGATATAATTTGCGAGCTTAAAAAACCGGGTGTCGACCCCAGAAAAGATTTTTCTTTTACCGAATTCAGTTCGGAAATAAATTCTATAGAAGATTTGAAAGAAGATATGGTTTTGGAAGGAACGGTAACAAATGTAACCAATTTCGGCGCTTTTGTTGATATCGGTGTTCACCAGGACGGGCTTGTTCATATATCGAAATTAAGTGACAGGTTTGTTTCAAACCCTTATGAAGTGGTATCGGTAGGTGAAACAATAAAAGTAAAAGTTTTAAAAGTAGATACGGAGCTTTCAAGAATAAGCTTAGAAAAAATATAAACAAATTGCTGTGCAATTTGTCGGCTGAAAAGCTGAAGAGCTGAAGGGCTGAAATGCTGAAAAGTTATAAAAACAGGTTATAAGGTTATGGGGTTATAGTGTTATGAGTTTAACGGCAACGACAAAAAACTTATCAGATATCACCTCCGACAATGCAGCTATCAGCTTAAAATTTGCGAAGCAAATTTAGGAGGGAAAAGTGGCTAATAATTTTTCGTTTGATATTGTTTCGGAAGTAAATTTTATGGAAGTGGACAATGCCATAAACCAGGCACAGAAAGAATTGGCTCAAAGATATGATTTTAAAGGTTCAAAATCTTCCATAGACTACAATAAAACGGATAAAAAAATAACTCTTATAGGTGACGACGACTTTAAATTAAAAGCATTGATAGATATTGTTGAAGGGAAATTTGCAAAAAGAGGAGTTCCTTTAAAATCCATGGAATTTAAAGCAAAAGAGCAAGCTTTTGAAGGAACCGTTCGTCAGGTTATAGAACTTGTCAGCGGTTTGCCGAGTGATAAAGCAAAAGAATTGACAAAAATGATAAAAAATGAAAAATTTAAAGTTAATACACAAATTGAAGGTTCAAAAATCAAAGTTACATCCGTTAAAAAAGATGAACTTCAAGCGGTAATAGCATTTTTAAAAAATGCCAAATTTTCTTTGCCGTTACAATTTGTAAATTACCGATAAAAATCGCTTTGCGGTTTTTTGCTGAAAAGGTGATAAGCTGAAAAGCTGAATGTTTTTGTTGTAAAATTTACTGAGCAAATTTTTGTTGACTTTGATTTAAAAAAAAGATACAATAACTGGCTGAGTTTACTTAGTTTAATATAATAAGGTGGTTTTTAGAGATGAAAAATGGTAAAAGTTATCTTCCTAAAACGGAAGAAATAAAAAGAAAATGGCATGTTATAGATGCTAAAGATCAGGTTTTAGGCAGATTAGCCGTTAGAGTTGCTTATCTTTTAACGGGAAAAAGAAAAGTTATATATGCTCCTTATGTTGATTGCGGCGATTTTGTTGTTGTAACAAACCTTTCAAAAGTAATTTTAACAGGTAAAAAACTTGAACAAAAAACAGCTTTTTCATATTCCGGTTACCCGGGCGGTTGGAAATTGACCCCGTATTCCGAATTGATGGCAAAAAATCCTGAAAAAGCATTTCGTTTGGCAATAAAAGGTATGTTGCCTAAAAATAAATTGGCAGACAAACAAATGAAAAGATTGAAACTTTTTAAGGATGAACAACATATACACAATGCACAAGTTGCTAAAGTAGAAAAATAGTATTAGGAGATATAAATATGAGTAATGTAGGTTATGTAGCTGCCGGTAGAAGAAAAGATTCTGTTGCAAGAGTAAGAACATCGGACGGAACAGGTAAAGTTTTAATAAACGATAAAACTGTTGATGAATATTTTTCAGGGCTTGAAAGACATAAAAAAATAGCATTGAAACCTTTTGAAGTTTGCCCGAATATGAAAAAATATGACTATTATGTTAATGTTTACGGCGGCGGTATTACCGGGCAGGCAGGGGCTGTAAGCCACAGTTTGGCAAGAACTCTTTTGGAATTAGACCCTACTTTGAAAGATGCCTTAAGAAAAGAAGGTTTATTAACAAGAGATCCGAGAATGGTTGAGAGAAAGAAACCGGGAAGACCGAAAGCAAGAAAAAAATTCCAATTCTCTAAGAGATAATATTTGTTATATGTCAAAAAGCTCTTTACAAAATTTTGTAAAGAGCTTTTTTTAATGTAAAAAATGTTTCACAATTTTTAGCTTGTGGTTTGTAGCTTGTCGTTTGTTCTTTAAAAATATTTTCTCTTTTTTCTGTGCAGGAACCATTCACTCGTATTTTTTAGGCACGGGCTCCAACTGTGTTTTCCTAATAACCTAATGTAACGGAAAACACCACGAACATGGTCGCCCTAAGAATTAAAGTAAAAAATTCTTACCTGAAAAATATTTCGTTCATAGACGGTTCCTGAGACACTATCAAAAAGAAAAATATTTTTAAGATTGTAGCTTGTCGATGCTGTTAAACTATAAGCACTTAGCTCTAAACTAAAATTTGCGGAGCAAATTTTTAAGGAGTAAAAATGACTAAATCGGAAAATGCGGTAAATTTGTTTAAGCAGGGATATAATTGTTGTCAGGCGGTTTTTTGTGCTTTTTGCCAAGATTTCGGCATAAATTTGGAAACAGGTTTAAAGTTAGCTTCTTCGTTCGGCGGCGGTATGGGAGGAATGAGAGAAGTTTGCGGAGCAGTCAGTGCAATGTTTATGGTATTGGGTTTAAAATACGGATATTCCGTCAGTGATGATGTAACTTTAAAAAAACAACATTATAATTTAATAAGAGAAGCCGCAAAAAAATTTAGCGAAGAAAACGGTTCGATAATTTGTAAAGAATTATTGGGAATATCAAAACCTAAAACGGATGCGGATTATATTCCGACAGAAAGAAATGCCGAGTTTTTTAAAAAAAGACCGTGTGTTGAACTTGTTGAATATGCGGCACTTGTCACGGAACAGCTGTTACATTAATTTGAATTGTTATACGGTTTGTTTTTTTTTAGATTTTTCTTTTTTACACTCAATGTTGCCGTTAATTATACATTTTGCATTGTACATTATACATTGCCGTTCTCAGCTCTTAACCTTATCACCCAATAACCTAAAAAATCGCTTGCATTTTTTATAGTTGACTATTGACATTATATTTTTTTTTTAATACAATATTGCGAAAGTTGTAAATAAAACGGTCGTGTTGTCGTGATAAAGAGTGTGCAAGGTTTTATTCTTGCTACTTTTTGTTTTATTGTTAAATAAAAAAATACAGATAGGAGTATTAAAAATGAAAAAAATGTTGGTTTGTTGTGTTGCATTTTTGTTTTTTGCAGCTTTTGCAAATGCCGCAGTTAATGTAGAAATCGGCGGTAAAACAAAAAAGTATCCGGACGGAAGTATTTTAAAAATTGCTGCAAAGAAAAAAACTGTTGTTAAATATTCTAATTTTAACATAGTTATACCAAGAGGCAGTAATTTTATAATGGATTGTGAAAGTGATATGGTTACTTTTAAAGGTAAATTTGATAAGCCCGTAAAATTAAATTCATATACTTTAAGTACAAATTTTGAAAATAACGATTTTTCTGTTACAACAGACGGTAATGTTAAAGTTAATGAAGGTTCTGTTGAAATAACAGATGAACAAAATAATGTTGCCATTGCAACATCGGGCGGAGCGGAAACAAAGTTGGATATGCCTGCCGAAAAATATGTTGATGATGCTTCCGATGACAGAATATATGTTATGGAATCCGAAGATGTAAATGATGAAATAAATAAAACAGATTATATTCAAAGAATTCAGGATGCTGATTTAAGTCCTTCAGCACCGAGAAGATAGTTAAGGAGAGGAATTGATAAAATGAAAAAATTAACAGCTTTACTTTTTGTATGCTTTTTTACGGCCACTGCTTTTGCTGAAGGTCCTTTTAAATTTGCTATTTCGGAATCGGTAAAATATGACGATAATATTTATTTAACCGAAAATGATAAGAAAAGTTCTTTCATAAGCAGCACTCACTTGTTTGCAGACTATCTTTCTCAAATTCCTAATTCAAGTTTAAAGGTTGGTTTAGGTGCAAATGTAGGGTACAATGCATATAGTGAAAATGCAAGCAAAAATAATTATTTCAATGCAGGTGCTAAAGCTTTTATAGAAAATCAGTATTTTAGATTTTCCGAAAAATTCATATATACTTCCGAACAGGTAAACAATGAACTTACCGACAGAAGTGATCGTATAAACAATGATGTTGCTTTAAGCATTAGAACTTCAAGAGAAAAAACATTCTCCGTAGGGTTGGTTGCAAGTGATGTTTATGACAGATATATGAGAAACGATAAATCCGGTTTGAACAGAAACAGATTCAATATCGGTGCTCAAATTTTCTATAACATATCTCCAAGAACTTCAATATTTGTAGAAGATGTTGTATCTACAATTCATTATGAAACAAATACTTATAATGATTCAAATCAGAACAGTGTAGCACTTGGTGTTGAAGGAAATATAACCGAAAAAATTACCGGAGTTGCAAAAATTTCTTATGATTACAGAGATTACAAGAAAGATAATACGGACAAAGCTCATTTGTTAGGTTATATGGTTTCTTTAACATACAAACCTCTTCAAACAAATTCTTTCTCTTTAATGGGTAGAAGGGCTTACGAAGAAACAACTTTTGTTAATAACAGATATTATGTTTCTACTTTAGTAAATTTACTTGCTACACAGAAATTAACTCAAAAATTAGATGTTTCTTTATTGTTATCTTATGAAAATATGAACTATCCTAACAGAATCGTTGATGATTTCAGAGTTGATGATTTTTATGCCGTAAAACCTTCAATTAATTACAAATTTATGGAATGCTTAATCGGAGGGCTTTGGTATAAATATAAAACGAAACATTCAAACGTAGCAGCAGATTATACGGATAATACCGTAGGTTTGGATGTTAAGTTTATGTTCTAATATTGAATGTTTGTTCAAGAAAAGAATTTTAAATACTTTCATATTACCACAACTAAACAATGTGGTAATATGAAAGATTTTTATTTTAGAGAGAAATTTTGTATCAATAATAATATAAATCCTTCCAAAATAGTTTTTGCTTCACAAATTCACGGAACATCCGTTCAAAAAGTATCTTCGGCGGATGCAAATTCTTTTATTCCTAATTGTGACGGACTTATAACGGATGATAAAAATATTTATCTTTGTATTTTTACGGCGGATTGTATGCCTGTTTTTATGGCAGATAAAAATAAAAAAGCAGTTGCTTTAATTCATGCCGGTTGGCGCGGACTTGCGGCAGGTATTTTAAATAATGCCGTATTAAGTTTTAAAAATAATTTTAATATAGAAGCAAACAATATTGATATTTATATAGGTCCGCATATAAAACAGTGTTGTTATCAGGTAGGGGAAGAAGTATTAAATGTATTTAATGTAAATAATAGTAATAATAGTTATTTATCACTGGCACAGCAGGCAAAAAAACAATTAAATGTTTTAGGTGTAAAAAGTGTTGTTGTCAGCCCTTACTGCACTTACCACAACAGTGAACAATTTTTTTCTTACAGAAAAGAAAAAACAGATGGCAGAATTATGTCATTAATCGGTTTATAAGTTTTTCAGCTGTTCAGCTTTTTTTTGATAATACAAATTTTCTTTTTCAAGTTGTTGAGTTAATTCAACCAAATTTTCGTATAAAACCGAAACTTCCCGTTTTAACTGTTTTTGTTCCTTAGGTGCCTGTGCCAAATATTGAAAATTTTGTTCCTGGCATGCTTTTACTAAAAGTTGTTCAATTTCATTTATTTTGTTTTCTTTGTTTTCAATTTCGGTTTCAATACTTTTTACTTTCAATTCCAAAGGTTTTACTTTTTTTGATTTTTCCTGTATCAATACAGCCCTTAATTTTTTTATATCATCTTTTGTTAATGATGTTTTTTTGTTTTTTTCAGTTTTTGCCTTCAATTCATCCGTTTCATCTTCCCAACCTTTTTCGTTTAAAAATTCCTGGTATGTTCCGTTAAAAAGTGAAACTTTTCCTCTGTCAAAAATTATTAATTTTTCGGCGATGTTGTATAAAATATTTTCGTTATGTGTAACCATTATAACCGAACCATCAAACTCGTCTATTGCTGCCATCAGGGCTTGAGTTGATTCCAAATCCAAATGGTTTGTCGGTTCATCCAAAAGCAATAAATGGCAAGGTTGCAGTAATATTTTCCCGAGCAGTACTCTGCTTTTTTCACCGCCAGATAAAACGGATATTTTTTTCATTGCATCATCACCGCCGAACATCATTGCTCCGCAAATATTTCTAACTTGTTGAGGAAGGCAGTTTTGTGCCGATGAAAACATTGCTTCATAAATTGTGTGGTTAGGGTTAAGTTGCGCAACATCGGACTGAACAAAGTAAGAAGTTTTAAGTTCTGGATGTTTTTTTATATTTCCGGCTAAAGGTTTTATTTGTTCCGCCAACAACTTAAGTAATGTTGATTTGCCTTTGCCGTTTTT
>NZ_CACWEU010000201.1:0-3062 GCF_902760015.1 Candidatus Ruminimicrobium bovinum | reverse complement strand
TATGAAGAAGAAGATGATGTAACAGTTTCGGACACAAAGAAAAAAGTTATGATTTTAGGTGCGGGTCCCAACAGAATAGGGCAAGGTATAGAGTTTGACTATTGTTGTGTGCATGCCGTTCTTTCTTTAAAACAGGAAGGTTATGAAACTATAATGGTAAATTGTAACCCTGAAACCGTATCCACCGACTACGATACTGCAGACAAACTTTATTTTGAACCGTTAACGGTAGAAGATGTTTTAAATATTGCAGATAAAGAAAAACCGGAAGGTGTTGTTGTTCAGTTCGGCGGGCAAACTCCTTTAAATTTGGCTTCCGCTTTAAATAAAGCAGGACTTAAAATTTTGGGAACTTCCGTTGAATCAATTGATATGGCAGAAGACAGGAAAATATTCAGTAAAGTATTAAAAAAATTAAATATTCCTCAAGCAGATTCCGGTACCGCAATAACTTTTGAAGAAGCAAAAGAAATTGCAGGTAAAATCGGTTATCCCGTAATGGTTAGACCTTCTTATGTATTGGGCGGAAGGGCTATGGAAATTGTTTATGATGAAAACCATCTTGAAACATACATCTCAAAAGCCACCGATGTAAGCGAGGGAAAACCTATTCTTATAGATAAGTATCTTGATAATGCAATAGAAATAGACGTTGATGCACTTTCCGACGGAAAAGATGTTTATATTGCAGGTATTATGGAACATATTGAGCAGGCAGGTATTCATTCGGGCGATTCGGCTTGTGTTCTTCCTACACATACTTTGTCAAAAGATGTTATAACAAAAATAAAAGAACATACAATAAATTTAGCAAGAGAAATTAATGTTAAAGGACTTATGAATATTCAGTATGCGGTTAAAAACGGTATTCCTTACCTTTTGGAAGCAAATCCAAGGGCATCAAGAACGGTTCCGTTTGTTTCAAAAGCCATAAGTTATCCTTTGGCAAAACTTGCATCAAAAGTTATGATAGGAAAAGCGGTTAAAGATTTAATTCCTAAAGAATATTTAAACGGTCAGCTTAAACATATCGACTATACATGTGTAAAAGAAGTTGTTTTGCCGTGGATAAGGTTTGCTAATGTCGATACCGTTTTAGGCCCTGAAATGAAAAGTACCGGCGAAGTTATGGGTATAGACAAAGATTTCGGTAAAGCATTTGCCAAGGCAGAGCTTGCATCCGGAACCATTTTACCTGACAGCGGAACCGTATTTATAAGTTTAGGACAAAGAGATAAAACTAAAGGGCTTGAAATTGCAAAAGATTTTATAGAACTCGGTTTTAATGTTATTGCAACAAAACATACGGCGGAATTCTTTAAAGAAAACGGACTTGATGTAAAAGAGGTTCATAAAATCCAGGAAGGCAGGCCTAATGTTGTTGATATAATTTCAAACAAAGAAGTTGCTTTAATAGTAAATACTCCTTCGGGGCAAAAAAGTCATCACGACGGTTACAGCATAAGAAGAACGGCTTTAATGTATAATGTTCCCATAGTTACAACACTTGCCGCAGCCCGTGCAAGTATTGAAGCAATAAAAGCAAAAAGAAATTACGATTGGGAAGTCTGTTCAATTCAAACCCATTATAAAATGGAAGAGTAGAAAATTAGATGTACATTTATTTTTTGCTTCCTTTGATAGGGTTTGTAGGAATGTTTGCAGGCGGTTTTTGGGGTGTAGGTTGCGGTTGGCTGATAGTTCCTACAATGCTTATTTTCGGTTTCACCCCAAATGAAGCCGTAGGCGTCGGACTTTTGCAAATGTTTCCGTCAATAGTTATGTCGGTTACAAAAGATATTAAAAGTTTGGATTGGAGTAAAAATTCCGTTGCTTCAAAACTTGTAATACCGTTGGGCTTTGGTGCATTTTTACTTGCATTCAGCGGTAAAATAGTCAACAGATTTTTTTATGAAAGGTTCGGCTCAATAGCATTACTTATTATCTTTTGTGTTTTTATGGTTACATTGGGCTCAATAGTCCTTTTCGGAAAAACAACCGAATATGAAACAAATATTCCTTCAATTTCAAATAAACAATCCTTAATAGCTTTTTTTATAGGAATGATAGTCGGAATATTCAGTTCCGTAATGGGTGTTGGCGGTGCGATATTTTTTAGACCTACACTTGCAAATATTTTTAAAGTTCCCGAAGTTATAACCTCAAAATGTATAAGGGTTCTTTTGCTGATAACTACATTTACGGGTGGAATGTATTACACTTTTGCCGACTGGCATCCCGATTGGACAATAATAACAATGTCTTTGGTAATAGCAATAGGCGGAATGATAGGTTTTCCTTTAGGAATAAAAGTTCATAATACCGTTCTTAAAAACGGTTATGAAAAATATGTCAATAAAAGTTTCGCCGTTATAACTTTTATTGTTCTTATAAACACAATTTTAAATATTTTCGGCTTTATAATTTTCAGCAGATATTTAATGATAACAATAGCAGTTCTGCTTTTTATATCAATCAATTTATTCAAGTCCTATACAGATAAACACAAAAAATTATTTGTTAAATAATTGTGTAAATATTGACAATCATAACACTTTTTTATAATATATTAAAACCCACCATTTAGGTAGGTAAATAAAATTCGACAGTTTAAAGCTTAAGAGTTGAAGGACTTAAAGTTTATTGTGAAAATTCACGAAGTGAATTTTTGATATTTATAAAATTTTACCAAAAAACATAAACCATAAGCTGTAAACTATCAACTAAAACAGGTTTTTACGGATGAATATAAATTTTAACATTGTTAATAACAGACAAAATACCGGCTCGGTAAAATACGATTTTATACCGAAAGTACCTAATGTAAAAAATGTTATTCCCATGTGGGTAGCAGATATGGACTTTAAAAGTCCGGTTGCGGTTCAAGATGCATTAAAAAAAATTGCAAGTCACAACATTTACGGGTATTCATATATTGACAATGAATATATATCGTTATTACAAAATTGGTATGCAAGAAGAATGGAGTGGAAAATAAAAAAAGAAGAAGTTTTATGTGTTCCGAGTGTAATGTTCGGTATATCTGCTGCAATCAGAGTGTT
>NZ_CACWEU010000200.1:0-9232 GCF_902760015.1 Candidatus Ruminimicrobium bovinum | reverse complement strand
CTATTTCTAAAAATTCAAAATTTCTATGAAAAGATACAACTCTAGTTCCACTTCCTCTAGGATACCTTATAACAGAAGGACCTTTTAATGTAAGTGCTGTATTAAACATATCTTGTAGCTCTGTCTCATTTGCTGGGGCCATAATAGTTAAATTAGGAATATATTTTAAATAAGAAAAATCAAAAGCGCCGTGATGAGTTGCCCCGTCTTCACCGACAATACCTGCCCTGTCAAGCATCATAACCACAGGTAAATTTTGCAATGCAACATCATGAATTATATTATCTAAAGCCCTTTGCATAAAAGTTGAATATATTGCAACTACCGGTTTTAAACCGCCGGCTGCAAGCGCCGCCGCAAAAGTAACGGCATGCCCTTCATCTATACCTACATCAAAAAACCTGTCGGGAAATTTTTTTGAAAATTCTTTTAAACCCGTTCCGTCCGGCATAGCTGCAGTAATTGCGACTATTTTGTCATCATTGTGTGCAAGTTTTACTATGGCTTTTGAAAAAACTTCGGTATATGTAACTTTTTTTAAGGAAAGTGTTTTTCCGGTTTTTATATCAAAAGGACCTATACCGTGAAACCTTGTAGGTGCTGCTTCGGCAAACTTATAACCTTTTCCTTTTTTTGTAACAATATGTAAAAGAACAGGTCCTTTAAAGTTTTTTACTTTTGATAACATATCAATAAGTTTATTTATATTATGCCCGTCTATAGGACCTACATAAGTAAAACCCATTTCTTCAAACATCAAGCCGGGAAACAATATCACTTTAAACCTTTTAACCAATTTTTTGATTGAATTAAAACTTAAAAATTTTAATTTTGAGGCAATTTTTAAAACACGTTCTTCTATTTTTTGCACACCGGCTGCAGTTAAAAGATTTGCAAAATATCCTGCCAACACTCCCACTTTTTGAGATATAAACATTTGGTTGTCGTTTAAAACAACAAGCATATCTTTGCCGAGTGTTCCGGCATTTTGCAGCCCCTCAAAAGCAAGCCCGCCGGTCATTGAACCGTCACCTATTATCGAGACAACTTTATAATTTTGATTTTCCAAATCCCTTGCTACGGCAAAACCCAAACCTGCAGAAATTGAAGTTGAAGCATGACCGGTTCCGAAGCTGTCATATTTAGATTCCGAAATTTTCGGAAAACCGCTTATACCTTTATATTGTCTTAATGTTTCAAATTTATCTTTTCTGTCGGTAAGTATTTTATGTGCATATGCCTGATGACCTACATCCCATATAAACTTATCTTTTTCAACATCAAAACAATAATGAAGAGCTATGGTCAATTCGACAACACCTAAACTTGAAGCAATATGCCCGCCTGTTTTTGATGTTGTTTTTATTATTTTCGTCCTTATTTCTTTTGCAAGTTGCGGCAGTAATTCTTTTTTTATTATTTTTATCCCGTTCGGTTTTGATATATTTTCCAAAATTGACATAAAAATTTGCTCCACAAATTTTTAGCTGATAAGCTGAAAAGCTTAAAAGCTGATAAGTTTTCGGTATGGCGAAAAATCTAATTATTTATTTTTCTTCTAAAAACCTTTCAGCATTTCAGCTCTCAACCCTCTAAGCTAAAGTTCTAAAACAAATTGCTTTGCAATTTGTTTTAGAACTTTCTTGTTATCATATAGTCGGCTAAAGATTCAAAAACTTCTTTATTTAATTTAAAACCGGAAACAACTTTTTTTGCTTCCTTAATTAATTTATTTGCATTCTGCTCGGATTTTTCTTTCCCGTACAAACGCAAGTAAGTTAATTTATCGTTATCTTTATCACTGCCGTTTTTACCCAACAATTTTTTATCCGCATAAACATCCAAAATATCATCGGCAATTTGAAAAGCAACACCTATGTTATGCCCGTATTTTTCAAGTGCTTTTAAAGATTTATCTTTTGCACCTGCAAGTATCGCCCCGGTTAACAAACTTGCTTTTATCAAATCGGATGTTTTATGTATATGAATATATTCCAATTTCTTTTTACAAAAAGAAATATTTTTCTTATTCCATTTTCCCGCTTCTATTGTATCTTCGACTTGTCCCGCAATCATTCCTTTAAAACCGGAATAACCGGCAAACACTTTTATTGCTTTAACAATTCTTTCTGCAGGAACATTTGCTTTTGCAATAAGGTTAAAACTTTCCGTAAGAAGTGCATCACCTGCAAGTATAGCTGCTGCCTCACCGAATTTTTTATGGCTTGTAAGTTTACCTCTTCTTAAATCGTCATTATCCATTGCAGGCAAATCATCGTGAATTAATGAATACGTATGTAAAAATTCAACGGCACAGATTGCAGACTCTATTTTCTTTATATTTAAACCGAAAGTTTCGGCACCGAGCATAACCAAAACAGGGCGCAACCTTTTACCGCCTGCAAGAACGGAATACCTCATTGCCCGAGACATTATAGAATTATCTTCAGGCAAATATTTAACTAACAATTTATTTACAAACTTTCCTTTTTGTTGTAAATATTTCTTTAAATCAAACTGTTTGGTTTTCTTCATTTTCTTTTTTATCCTCAACGAAATTTTCTTTATCTATTTTACCATTTTTTTCCATAATAATCTCTATTTTCTTTTTTGTTTCGTTAAGTTTATCGGAGCATTCGTTAACCAAAGAAATTCCTTCTTCAAAAAGTTTCATTGCTTTATCTATGTCAAGTTGTGAATTTTCCATTTCATCAACAATTGTTTCCAATCTATTTAAAGAATTTTCAAATGTATTTTTTTTCATATTATTCCTCTACAACTTTTGTTTCTATATTACCGTCCGTTAATTTTATATTTATTATATCATCAACATTAACTTGTTTTTTTGTTTTTATAACATTACCTTGTTTATCAAAACAAACGGAATATCCTCTTTGTAAAATTTTAAGAGGCGACAATAAATCAAGTTTTTGAATTTTTAATTGTAAATTATGATTTTTATTTTCAATAATATTTTTAATATAAAATATTATTTTTTCTTTTAAATCATCAACATATTGAATTCTATCCTCATAAATCAAATAAGGTTTTGATAATGCTCTGCAATTTTTTAAATAATTTATTTTATCGGTATAAATACTTATTAAACTTTCCATTTTATCAATTATTACATTTTGTAATTTTTCTATTTTCTCTTCCAAATCAATTTTATTTTTGGCAACAATTTCGGCAGCAACCGAAGGAGTTGCCGCTCTTACATCGGCAACAAAATCGGCTATGGTAAAATCAACTTCATGCCCGACACATGAAATTACGGGAATTTCCGAATTAAAAATTGCACGAGCAACATTTTCCTCGTTAAAAGCCCACAAGTCTTCCAAACTGCCACCGCCTCTGCCGACAAGTAAAACATCCAATTCTTTATGATTTTTATTCAAATATTTTATTGCTTCTTCTATTTCATATTTTGCGGTTTCACCCTGAACCCTAACGGGATAAATTAAAACTTGAACATTTGAATATCTTCTGTTAAGAACGGATAAAATATCATGTAATGCGGCACCGTCTTTTGAAGTTATAACACCTATTTTATTAACCAAATAAGGAATTTGTTTTTTATGATTTTCGTCAAACAAACCTTCTTTTAAGAGTTTATTTTTAAGTTTTTCAAATTTTTCCTGAAGAGTACCGATGCCGGCTTCCTTCATAAAAAACACCTGAACCTGATATGAACCTCTTTGTAAATATGCAGTAATTCTGCCGTACGCCAAAACTTGCATTCCGTCTTTCGGAATAAATTTCAGTTTCTGATTATAACCCGCAAACATAACGGCAGAAATTTGGGATTGTTCATCTTTAAGATTAAAATATAAATGACCGGAAGAATATTTTTTGCAGCTTGATATTTCACCGCAAATCCAAACCTGCGGGTAATTTTCTTCCAAAATAATTTTTATTTCATTGTTTATTTGAGTAACGGAATAAATTAATTTTCCATCATCATCATTCTGGTTGTTGTTTTCTATTTCAAAATCAAACATAATAAAAATCGCTTTGCGATTTTTTTGATGTATAGATGTATTGATGAACGGATGTATAGAAACAAAAGAAATGACAACGACAAGATTTCTCGCTATCGCTCGAAATGACATCTATTCCTTTTGTCGTTATACTTCTATACTTCTATACTTCTATACCTCTATACCTCAAAAAATGCTTCGCATTTTTTATTTGGCTACATCTTGAGCACGAACTTCACGAATAACCGTAACTTTAATTTGCCCGGGATAATTAAGTTCCTGTTCAATTTTTTTAGCTATATCATGTGCAACTATTTGCGCCTGTTGATCATCTATATTTTCGGGTTCAACCAAAACTCTTATTTCTCTTCCCGCCTGAATTGCATAAGCGGAAGCTACACCTTTAAAATTTTTGGCAAGGGTTTCCAATTGTTCAAGTCTTTTTAAATAGCTTTCAATTGTTTCTCTTCTTGCACCGGGTCTTGCAGCAGATATTGCATCGGCAGCAATCAATACAAATGCCTCTGCGCTTTTCGGTTCGGCAAAGCCCTCATGATGAGCTAAAATTGCATTTATCATTTTCGGAGATTCACCGAATTTTTTAGCCAAATCCGCCGATATTTGATGATGAGTTCCCTCAACTTCATGGTCAACGGCTTTTCCTATATCGTGCATTAAACCTGCTTTTTTACAGAAAGCAATATCCACACCGAGTTCTCCCGCTATTGCACCTGCAAGCCATGTAACTTCAAGTGTATGTTGCAATTGGTTCTGCCCGTAAGAAGTTCTGAAATGTAACCTTCCGAGTAATTTAATAATTTCAGGATGTAAATTCGGAACACCGGAATCAATAGCGGCCTGCATACCTATATTTTTTATTTCTTCATCCACTTCTTTTTGTATTTTTTGAACCACTTCTTCAATTCTTGCTGGGTGTATTCTTCCGTCAGCAATTAATTTTTCCAAAGATTTTTTTGCAATATATCTTCTAACGCCGTCAAAAGCCGATATCGTAATTGTTTCCGGTGTATCATCTATCAACAAATCAACACCCGTTGCCTGCTCAAATGCTCTGATATTTCTGCCTTCTCTTCCTATTATTCTTCCTTTTATTTCATCGTTTGGAATTTGAACGGTTGATGTTGTGGTATCAACGGTGTGGTCGGCTGCAACTTTTTGTATTGCTACAGAAAGGATTTCCTTTGCTTTTTTATTTGCATTTTCTCTTGTTTCCTGTTCTATTTTTTGAGAATAAACAATGGCATCTCTTTTTGCTTCATCAAGCATTTCTTTTATTAAAGTTTGTTTTGCTTCCTCTCTTGTAATACCTGAAATTTTTTCCAAAACTTTTTTCTGTTCGTTTTTTATGTTATCAATTTCAACAATTTTATCGCTAATACTTTTTTCTTTTAATTCCAAATCTTTCTCTTTTTGTTGAAATTCTTTATCTTTTCTATCCTGAGTTTCTACCCTTTTATCAAGAAATTCTTCTCTTTGTAAAAGTCTTTTTTCGGAATTTTGAATTTCAACTTTCTTTTCCTTCATTTCTTTATCAAATTCTTTTCTTTCGTTATCAATTTGTTCTCTTGCTTCAATCAACATCTGCTTTGTTTTTGCATCACCAAGCATTTTGGCTTCATTTATAATTCTGTTTGAAACCTGCTCCACGGATGAAGAATCGATTTTTGCATATACATATCTTATTACAAAACCTAAAACAAAACAAACACAAGCTACACCTATTAAAATCAATAAAAACTCGACTGTCATATTATCTCCTTTAAAAAAATCGCTTTGCGATTTTTTAGCTGATAAGCTGAGCAGCTGATAGTTTAACAAAAAAACGTTAAACTCCTCAGTTTTCAACTCTAAGCCAAATTTGTTTCGCAAATTTTAATTTGTTTTTCCGTTACCAACATACCTACCGGCAAATCATATTTTCCTTTCGGAAGTTCCGAAACCACCTGAACTTCATAAGCCAACCCGATTCTTTTTTTTATATCGGTTCCGTCAAGCCATCTGTCATAATAACCCTTTCCGTAACCTATTCTGTAACCTTTTTCATCAAAAACTATTCCCGGAACAAGTATCAAATCAACATCATTTTTATCTACTATCAAATTTTCATCAAATTCAGGTTGCCTTATACCATATACTTTAACATTACACTCTTCCAACGAATTTATTTTTATTGCTTGCATAATACCATCACCCGGTGTTAATATTATGGGAACGGCAACTTCTTTTCCGTCAAGCAAAAAATCTTTTATCATAATATCGGTTATAACTTCGGAACCGTAGGAAAGATATAACATTATCGTTTTAGCTTCGGCATATATTTTTAAACTTTTTATTTTTTCCAAAATACCGCTACTGTAAGAATTCCTTGCTTCAAATTCTATTTTATTTCTTATCATTAAATATTCGTATCTTATTTTACTTTTTTTCTGTTCAACCAAAATATTCATTACCTGTTCCCATAAATTAAAAAATAAAAAACCCCACACTTGCCGTGTCAGTTAAGCATTTAAAGCCCTTTATTTTCAGGTGAGAAATACGGTTTATGCACTTAAGCATAACTCACGTAAGCTTCTCTTAAAGAACTTCATCGGAATAAATACATTAACTTAAAACACCAACAATGCAGGGAAATATTATTGTTCAGGCAAAACCAAACTGTCAATAAAATTTATTAAACTTTCAACTTTTCTAATATTTTTATCTTGAAAATTTTCGTTATTTCCCTTCATTGCACACAACTCTTTAGCTATATAAAAAGTAGCAAAAACCTTTGCTATATTTGTATTTATTTTTCCGCCGTTTTGCGACTGTTCATACAAAATTTTATTATAAACTTCATTTACATAGTCAACAACCTGAGATGATAATAAAGAATCTTCATCATCTATATAGACGGTTGTTCCCATAATATTAAAATTATTACCCATACTATTGTAAAGAATTTATCCTTTTTAATAACTTTTCAATTCTAATTATAGCTTTTTTTTGTTTATCCTTCAATAACCGGTTTTCATTAAATCTTTTACTGTGAGTTTGCGCCTCACTTTTATAAAAAGAAACTTCAGCTTTTAAAGTTTCATTTTCTTGCATCAAATTTTTATAAAGCGAACCCATTTTTTGTAATTTTTTTGTTAATCGTTCAATAACTTCCGTTTCTTTTAAATCTAAATCAGACATAATTAAACCTTAAAAAATCACTTTGCGATTTTTACAACAAACTTCTCAGCCCTCAACCATCAACACTAAACTATCGTTACAATCTATACCCCTATAACCTTCTAATAACCCAATAATCTAAAAAACTTAGATTCCCACTCAACTGCCTCATACATTATTAGGATCTGCTATATATCCCTTTATTGCAGAAGCCGCTGCAACTGCAGGGCTTGCCAAAAAAAGTTCGGATTTGGTATTCCCCATTCTGCCCACAAAATTTCTGTTTGTTGTAGAAACACATTTTTCTCCGTTAGCAAGAATTCCCATATGTCCGCCCAAACACGGACCGCAAGTAGGTGCTGAAATTATTGCACCTGCTTCTATAAATATTTTCATTAAACCTTCTTTTAATGCATCGGCATAAACTTGCGGTGTTGCAGGTATAATAATTGTTCTGACATTACTGTTTACTTTTCTGCCCTTTAAAATTGAAGCAGCAACCCTTAAGTCCTCAATTCTTCCGTTTGTGCAAGAACCTATAACAACCTGATCTATGTAAGTTTTTTTCATAGTTTTTGCCGCTTTTGCATTAGACGGTAAAAACGGTAACGAAACTTGCGGATAAATTTTTGAACAATCTATTTCCATAACATTTGCATATTTTGCATCTTTATCACTTTCATAAATTTTAAATTTTCTTAAAGCTCTTTTTGAAACATAGTCCAAAGTAATTTTATCTACGGGGAAAATACCGGATTTTCCGCCCGCTTCAATAGCCATATTTGCCATTGTAAGCCGGTCTGCCATTTTTAAATTTTTTATTGTTTCACCCGTAAATTCCATTGTTTGATACAACGCACCGTCAACACCTATTTTACCGATTATGTAAAGTATCAAATCTTTACCGCTTACAAATTTATTTAATTTTCCTTTTAAAACAAATTTTACAGACTGAGGAACTTTTAACCACACTTTACCCGTTGCAAGTGAAGCACCGACATCGGTTGAACCGACACCGGTTGAAAATGCACCGAGTGCCCCGTAAGTGCATGTATGGGAATCGGCCCCGATAACAATATCGCCCGGAACAACTATTCCTTTTTCCGGAAGTAAAGCATGTTCTATACCTACATTACCGCCTTCATAGTAATGTTTAATTTTTTCTTTTTTGGCAAATTCTCTGACAAATTTAACATTTTCGGCAGATTTAATATCTTTGTTAGGTGTAAAATGGTCCATTACAAGGGCAATTTTATTTTTATCAAAAACTTTCTTTTTACCTGTTTTTAAATATTCTTTTATTGCCAAGGGTGCGGTAACATCGTTGGATAAAGAAATATCAATTTTCGGTTCTATAAATTCACCCGGGACCACAACTTTTTTACCGCAATGAGCTGCCAATATTTTTTCCGTTATTGTTTGACCCATTTTATTTTTTCCCTCCGATTTGCATAACAACAATTTTATTTATTGCATGAATATAAGCATTTATACTTGCTTCGACAATATCGGTAGACATTCCTTTGCCTATATAATTTGCACCGTCATATTTTACTTTAACATTTACTTCACCTTGTGCATCTTCACCGCTTGAAACAGCCCTTAAAGTATAGTCTTCCAAGCTGACGGTTATTCCCGTAATTTTATCAATTGCTTTATATGCGGCATCGACGGGACCCGACCCGCAAGCTGCTTCCTGTATAACTTCTTTTTTATTTTTAATTGTTTTTATAAGTCTTATGGTAGCCGTAGGAATTACACCTACACCGGAAGTAACATTTACATAATCTATGGTATAAACTTCCTTAACTCCGGAAACGGATTGTTCAACCAACGAATTTATATCATCATCGAACACACATTTTTTCTTATCCGCCAAAAGTTTAAACTTTGTAAATAACTGTTCCATTACTTCCGTTTGTAATTTATAACCTAAATCTTTTAACCTTTTAAAGAAAGCATGTCTGCCGGAATGTTTACCGAGTACCAATAAACTTTCTGGCACTCCCACATCCTGCGGAGACATAATTTCGTAAGTTCTTTTATCTTTTAACATTCCGTCTTGGTGAATACCT
>NZ_CACWEU010000199.1:0-7805 GCF_902760015.1 Candidatus Ruminimicrobium bovinum | reverse complement strand
TTTAAGCGGAAATGCGGACGATTTATGCGAAAAGTTAGATAAAGGGTTACTTGATTTTGCCATTCTAATAGAACCGGTAAACATATCAAAATACGATTATATAACCTTACCCAAGAAAGACAAGTGGGGCATAATCATGAAAAAGAATTGTTCTTTAGCAAAGAAAGAAAATGTTAAATTTGAAGATTTAAAAAGTTTGCCGCTTATAGTTTCAAGCCAATTACTGAAAAAAACTTCTGTTAACGACATATTTTTCAAATGGTTTAAAGGAAATTTAAAGAATTTAAATATCGTTGCAACTTACAACCTTTTTTATAATGCGGGATTAATGGTAAAGTCAGGTATAGGATATGCTTTAATTTTAGATAAACTTGCAAACACGGCATCAAATTCGAACTTAACTTTTAAACCGTTAAGCCCGAAACTCGAATCCAATTTAAATATCGTTTGGAAAAAATCTCAACTGTTTTCTCCCGCCGCAAAAATTTTTTTGGAAAAATTGAAACAAATTTTCTAAAATGTATTTCAATTTTTATTTTCAAATTGTAATCAACAGTGACAGAATAAAATTATTTAAAAAAGCGGGAATATAAAATGTGTTTTAAAAACAGAAAACTAATAGTTCGGTTATTGTTTTTATGCATGTCGGTAACATTAATAACAGGATATTTGTTTTATAACGAAATAAATAATATTCCAACAATTTCAGACTTTTTAGGAACATGGACGGAAGTAACTGCCGGCAGAATCTATGTGGAAATTAACAAAAAAGATAACAAAATAGAAGTGGTTTACGGCGGTTCAAGTTCCGCATATTCGCACAGTGAATCAAAATTTGAGTGTGAATACGATAAGAAAACAGGTAATTTGGTTAGTTTCGGAGCGACACATACAGATCAATTTTTATCTTGTAACGGTTACAGTTATGAAGATAACATGGAAAAATTTTTTGAATATTACGACAAAAATCCCGAATTGGCTAAAGACGAATATAAAACATACACCGATGATAAGAAAAGAGTTATAAAAATTAAAAAAGGTACCAAAGACCATTTTATAGTTGATGACGAAGAATATATGGATGAAGAAAAGAAAACTGAAATCAAACAAAATTATGAAAATATGGGCTTATATTTTGAAGACGACAAGGATACAGTTTTTTATAAATATAAAAAATAAAAACAAAGAATATAGGAGCAAATTATGAATATTGGTGAATTAAGGAAAAATAACGAATTAATAGATTTGTTTTGTTCTATTGCGGAAATTCCGTCACCGTCATTAAAAGAAGAAAAAGTTATAGATTGGATTTGCAATTATTGCAAAGCAAATAATTTGCCATATGAGACGGATGATTATAAAAATATATACATAACAATACCTGCAACTGATACAACAAAAAAACCGATTTTGTTATCCGCACACATGGATGTTGTAGGAGATGATTCCCCTGTTGTTCCTTATTTGGACGGTGATTTAATAAAAGCCGAAGGCAGAACTCTCGGGGCGGACGATAAAGCAGGTGTTGCAAATGCATTATATTTTGCAAAAGAACTTGTAAAAAGGTTTGATATAAAGCACGGCGGATTAGAACTTCATTTTACAAGAGATGAAGAAAACAAAATGACCGGAATAAAAAATACGGATTTTTCAAAAATAAATTCACAGTATGTGTTAGTATTGGACAGTGATGCTCTCGGACAATGCTTGGTTGCAGGTGCAAGTTATGTTGATGTAAGTTTAAAAGTAACCGCACCAAAAGGCGGACATTCCGGAAACGATATCGGAGATAACACAAGGAAAAATGCAACAAAATTAATTGCGGATTTGGTTTCGGATATGCCGCAAGGAGTATTTTACAATGAAGACGGTAAGGTTGTAACTTCCTGCAATATAGGCGGAATTTTATCAGGAAATTTAAATATTACAAATGTTATAAATACCGATGCTGCAGCAACATATTCAATAAGAAGCTCAAACAAATCAAAAGAAAACGAACTTATACAAACCATGCAAAAGACAGTTGATGAATTTAATAAAAAATATGAAGGTATTGCAACTGCAACTATTGTTTTTAACGAAAAAGTACCGATGTTTGAAAAAAATCAAGACGAATATATGCCGAATTTATTTGCAAAAATTGCTAAAACAATAGGGATAGAACCGGAAATTTCATCATTCCATGCAGGAGCAGAAACTCATATTTATGCCAATAAAACAAATGCTAAAGGTGAAAAGTTTTCCCCGTATTTAATAGGATTGGCAACCGTATGTAATATGCATTCCGCTAACGAATATGTTGACTATAAAACAATGATAAAAGGTCAAGAATTATTAAAAGCTTTATTTGAAGCTTATAATTCTTAAATTTTTGCAAAGTTAACTTAACTATGATAGAATAAAATCACCATACAGCAGGAGGCATTATATTATGGAAGTTATTCAAAGTTTTACCATAGATCACACACACTTAAAACCGGGAATATATGTTTCAAGAGAAGATAAAGATTTTACCACATTTGATTTGCGAATTATAGAACCTAATAAAGAACCTGCTGTTGCTCCTTCCGCCATGCATAGTATGGAACACTTGATGGCTACATGGTTTAGAAATTCACAAGTTAAAGATGATGTGGTATATATAGGGCCTATGGGGTGTCTTACAGGTATGTATATCGTTATGACGGGAAAATATACCGTGCAAGATATGCGTAAACTTACAATCGAGTGCCTTGAATGGATTTTAAAACAAACGAAAGTCCCTGCCGCGGAACCTGAAAGTTGCGGTAATTATCTGTTACACGATTTGCCTATGTGCAAATGGGAAAGCAAAAGATATCTCGATCGTCTAAAAAATAATTTTCACAGCGAATATACAAAACTTCAAATTAAACTTGAAGACGGAAAAACCTTTGCCGATGCATAGAATTATTCCACAGTTTCAATGTAAAAACTGACAGGACGAAAACCGTCGTTGCAAGAAATCATTGCCGAATGTTTATTTTTCATCCAACCGTCAAAAAAATCCCCGCCGCCTTCGGCAAGTGCTTTAACAAACTTTTCCATACTATCCCAAGCACTGTCACATAAATTTTGCGGTTTTTGGGCATCATAAGAAACAAAAACATCACCGATTTTTATATCGCAGGCATGCTCTATCGGATTTTCATATTTTTGTATTAAATCAGAATATTCAGTTTGTTTAACGGCAGTAATTTTTACGGCTTTCATAATTGCTTTTCTAAGTATTATAAACTTACATCAACAATTAAAGCCATTTAGAAGCCCAAGTTTTAAGGTCTTTTTCCGAAACTCCGGAAGAAAATCTTTTACCGTTATCAACTTTGGCTTTCGGTGCCAACTTTTGCATAATGCTGCCGGAATCACCCATTCCGGAACCGCCTGAAGTTGCAAAAGGAATAACCTGTTTACCCGAGAAATCGTAACTTTCCATAAATGTATCTATAATGGAAGGTTCTCTATACCACCAAATAGGAAAACCTACAAAAATAACATCATATTTGCTCATATCGGTAACTTTGTTTGCAATGGCAGGTCTTGAACTTCTGTCGTCCATTTCAACGGAACTTCTGCTTTTTTTATTTGTCCAATCCAAATCCGCATTTGTATAAGGTTGTGCGGGTTTTATTTCAAACAAATCCGCTCCGATTGCTTTGGAAAGTTTATCTGCAACACCTGCTGTTACACCGCTTGCACTGAAATATGCCACTAAAACTTTTTTGTTACTTTTTGCTTCTGCCATAACTTCGCCTCCGTTATTATTTTTAAATACAAAAATTGTTCCGACAAAAACTACAATTAATACTGCCGCAAAAATTTTTAATTTCATAAAAACCCTCCAAAGTTTTGTTATATATTATATTTTTTTATTTATAAGGATTCCAAATATCGTTTGTTTTATTTTTTAAAAGATTTTTATAATATTTTTTCTTTTTTTGTAAAATTTCCATTTGCTTTTGTAATTCTTTTAAATGTTCCTGCAATTTCTTTTCCTGATTAAAAATTATTTTTGCTCTCTGCGGTATTGTCTTATTACCTTTTAGGCACAAGTTTATATAAGTTTTAATATCACTTATGGACAAATCTGTTGCTCTTAAGCAATGAACTGTTTTAAACCAAGACAAATCATAATCAGAGAACATTCTTATATTACTTTGTGTTCTTGTAACAAAAGGTATCAACCCTTCGTTATCATAATACCTGACTGTATGTGCGGAAACACTCATAATCTTTGCAACTTCTTTCACGGTATATTTTGGAGTTTTATCTAAAGGTTCTTCTTTTTTTATTTTTTTCATAAAAATTCTCCGGAAAATTTGAAGATTTGAAGAGCGGAAATTAAACAGCACGGAATACCAAATTTTTAAATCTTCATTTTTTAATCTTTTCAGTTTATCAACTATTGTTAAATTATACTACATTAGAGTTACTATAAGTCAAATTTTTTTTGATTTATAAAAATTCAATTTGATAAAATAGAGCATATAAAATTTATATAAAGTTTAAATTAACGGGAGTATTATGAAAAAATTATTATTTTTATTATTGACATTTTTTGTTTTAATCGGCTGTGCACAAACGGAAACCGTTGAAGAAAAACCGAAATTGATAGGTATGGCAAACCCGTGGACAGATTGCGGGAAAGATTTAAAGCAAGCTGCCGAAATTGCAGGTTTTACTTTTCCGCTAATCCTTTCAAACTGTGATGTCAGGGCAATGAAGGGAATGATAGAAATAAATTATCCGTTAGATGATGTTAGAAGTGTTTGTGTCAGAAAAACCGATACGGAAAAATTTTCAAACAACGGTGATATAAGCGGAGTTTATAATAAATATCCAGTAAACAAAGAATTTATGCTAAAAAATGCCGTTCCCTTAAAAATAAGAGGGACCGAAGATAAAATATATGTTATGAATATGGCTGCATCAAGCGGCTATTATTCCGCTTATTGTAAAGAAGGTATGACAATACAGGAAATTGAAGAAATATACAATATTATAGCCGAAGCGGAAACAAAAGAACTTTATCCTAACTAATAAATTTTATTTTTAACGATTACTTTTCTAAGTTTTTAAGTGCTTCCGCATTGTTTTCGATAACCATTGCAACTTTTTTACAAGTTTTTATTTCGGAACATTCACCGCAAGTTTCATACTTTTTACTTAAAGCACATTGCCTTATTTGGCAAAATTTATCGCAAAATACAGTTTTTGTTCCGTCTATTCTGCAACCTTCACAATTAATCATTTCCGATGTAATAGTAATATTGTTTAGTTTGCTCCATTTGTCCGCAACTTTTTTTCTTAAATCGTTATCGTTATTTATTGTTGCTAACCTTGCTTCACATTTTTCACAATCCAACCCGCAATATGCAATAAATTTTTTCATATTTTTCTCCAACAGAAAATTTATTGTAAATTCCGACTTATTAACTTTATTTTACAATTACTTTTTCTTCTATCGGTTCGTTACCGTTTACGGTTAGTCCGTGTAAAGTGTAAAAGGATACCGATGGCACGCCCAACCAATTCTCTCTGGATTGTATATAAATTTTTTCCAAATATGCTTCAACATTATTTATCAATATTTTTACTTTAGGTTTTCCGTCAGTCATTAAAATTGTCATTGTTTTGTCATCAATAACTTTTAATGTTAAATCAAAAGTGTTGTCTTTTTCATTATATTTTGTTTTAAAACCGTAAATTTTTTTATCAGAAGTGTTTAATTTTTCTCTTTTTTTATTTTTTTCGGTAAAAGAAACCCAATAAGAGTCAACGGGATTTTCTTTATTAATTTGATTATTCGAATCCAACATTGCATCATAACAAACAATATTCGGATTTTTATTCATTTCTATATGAAACAATCTTAAAGGATTATCTGCAAATACAATACCGCAAAAAAAAGATAACACAACCAAACAAATAAATTTTTTCATTAATAATCTCCTATCTTTGTGATTTTCGTATTCTATAATAAATGGAACAATATGTCCAATATATAAAAATTTATATTTTCTCCAATAAAACTACCGTTTCAATATGGTAAGTTTGCGGGAACATATCCACAGGACAAACTTTTATAACCTTATATTTTTCATCTTTAGTAATAAGTTTTAAATCACGAGCAAGTGTTGACGGATTACATGAAACATAAACTATTTTTTTAGGATTTAAAAATAAAAGATGTTCTATTACATTTTCAAAAAGTCCTGCACGTGGCGGATCTATAATAACATAATCAAACTTTTTATTGTTCTTTTTTACCCATTCCTGTGCAGGTTGTGCAAAAAATTCTATGTTGCTTATATTATTTATTTGTGCATTATGTTTAGCACTTTCAATAGATTCTTTCACCTGTTCTACACCGACAACAGACCGGACATGCGGAGACAAACATATTCCTATGGCTCCCGTTCCGCAATACATATCAAGTAAAGTATCTTGTTTGGTTGGGTGTAAAAGTTCTATTACAGTATTATATAAAACTTCCGTTGCTTTTGTATTGGTTTGAAAAAATGAAAACGGTGCAACTGAAAAATTAAATTGTTTATCCGCAACGGTTAATGTTTCGGTAATGTTTTCGTTACCATACAACAATGTAACATTTTCGGCATTAACAGCATCGGAAAATTTTGAGTTCTGTGTCCAATATATACTTGAACAAAAAGATGATAATTGTTTTACCGCACTATCAAAAAAATTTTTGTTTATATCTTCTTGTTTGTTGGTGACGATATTTACAAGTAAATCACCGGTATTAACACCTTTTCTTAAAACCAAATGCCTAAAGAAACCTTCGTGAGATTTGTTGTTGTATGCTTTTAGACCGGTATTTATTGCAAACTTTTTTACTATTTCACATGCTTTTATAATATCTTCATGTGCAATATAACACGGAGGAACTTCCGAATACTTATAAAAACTCCCTTTGCAATGTAAACCTAATGAAAGACGGTTTAATGGTTGAACAGTTGAAGAGTTTAAAAGTTCATTGTAAAAACTGAACTCCATTTTGTTTCTGTAGTTCCATTGAACGGGACTTTGTTTTGCTTGAGGTATTTCTGTATCTAAAAAATTTAAAAGTTCTTTAACACAATCTGTTTTGAACTTTATTTGATTTTCATAAGCCGTATGTTCAAACGAACACCCACCGCATTTACCGAACGAAGAACATTTCGGTTCAATTCTTAACAGGGAACTTGTTAATATTTTTTCAAGTTTTGCTTCTCTGTAAGTTTTTTTATCTCTTGTAACAAAAACTTCGGCTTCTTCACCGGGAAGTAATCCTTCGGTAAAAAGAGCAATACCGTCTTCGCACCTGCACAAAACATTTCCCGGAAAAACTATTTTTTCAGCTTTAACTTTAATTATTTTATGTTTTAATGACGACATATTATTTCCTTATGATATATTTTCTATTTATTTTATCATATTTAAATTGTAAACTATATCGGTAGTAATTTATAATTAAATTTTTGTAAATAAAAAAATACAAAATATATTTAATTTTAACATTAAAATACATTACATTTTACAACTTATCTTTATTTTATATAATTTATGCAAGCATGGTTATCAACAAAAGATAAAAATAATGTGTACAAGTATTATTGCAAATACAAAAAAAGTTGCAATGGTTATCGGGAACAATGTGAAAGCACTTAAAAATTTGGAGAAAAAATGAATAACATAATAATTCGTTTAGAAAAAAAAGAAGAGTATAGAGAAGTAGAAAATCTTGTCAGAGAAAGTTTTTGGAATGTGTATCGTCCGGGCTGTTT
>NZ_CACWEU010000198.1:0-2104 GCF_902760015.1 Candidatus Ruminimicrobium bovinum | reverse complement strand
TTTGAACCTAAATGCAGAAATAATTGGCATATACACCATGCTAAATCCGGCGGCGGTCAAATGTTAATTGCAGTCGGCGGAAGAGGATATTATCAGCAATGGGGCAAAGAACCGATAGAAATGAAGCCGGGAGATGTTATAAATATTCCCGCAAATGTTAAACATTGGCACGGTGCAGCTCCGGACAGTTGGTTTTCACATTTGGCAATTGAAATTGACGGTGTTGAAACATCCAACGAGTGGCTTGAACAGGTTACGGATAAAGAATATAACAAACTGAAGTAAAGGAGTATTCTTTATGGACAGAAGAAAATTTATAAAAAATTCGTTGATTGCAGGAGCAGTTGTTGCAACAGGTGCAATAATGGGTAATTCTGTTTTAAGTGATAATAAAAATTCGGAGAAAAAAATGAAAATTTTGGTTTTGACCGGCAGCCCGAGAAAAAACGGTAATTCAAATATTTTGGCAGACAATTTTATAAAAGGTGCAACGGAAAAAGGACATAAAGTGTTAAGGTTTGACAGTGCATTTAAGGATGTTCATCCCTGCATCGGTTGTAACAAATGCGGAATGGACGGACCTTGTGTATTTAACGATGATTTTAATTTTGTAAGAGAACATATTGTTGATGCTGATTTGGTTGTTTTTGTAACTCCGATGTATTATTTCGGTATATCGGCACAACTCAAAGCGGTTATAGACAGATTTTATGCAATAAACGGTAAAATTCATGTTCCCAAAAAAGCAGCTCTTTTTATGACTTATGCAAACAATTCAAAGCACGATGAACTTCCTATCAGAACACATTATGAAGTTTTATTGGATTATCTCGGTTGGAAAGATACAGGAAGATTTGTTGTTCCGGGAGTATGGACTGCCGGCTCAATAAACAGAACGGATTATCCGAAAAAAGTGTATGAATTCGGAAAAAGTTTATAAAGATATAATTGACATTAGAGTTGCTTTAATTGATACAATATAACGACAGGTTATGAGATTATAGGGTTATAAGGTTATAGGTTTAACGACAAACAACATTAAAAAATAACTTATAACCCGATAACCGAATAACCCAATAACCTAAAAAATCCGGAGGATTTTTCCATGAACAGAAGACAGTTTTTAAAATCGGCATTATTTACAACGGTAGGTGCGGTGGTATTATCGGCATGTAAAAAAGTGGCAACTACAACAAAAAGTTTAGCCGATAAAGTTGCAACAAGAACCTTTTTAAAAGGTAAAAAAGAAGAAATTTCTCTTTTGGGTTTCGGCGCAATGAGGTTGCATGTAATTGACGGAGTAGAAACAAATATAGACGAAAAAAAAGTAGAAGAAATGGTATCTTATGCAATGGAACACGGTATAAACTACTACGATACGGCATATTTTTATCATAGAGGTGAGTCGGAAAAAACTATGGGAAAAATTTTGCAAAAGTATCCCAGAGAAAGTTTTTATTTTGCAAATAAAATGCCATTGGCTATAATTCAAAACAAACAACAGGCAGAACAAATTTTTGAAGAGCAGTTAAAAAAATGCAGAGTGGATTATTTTGATTTTTATTTGGCACACAGTGTAAGTGTTAATACTTACGAAACATTTAAAAATTGTGATATTTACGATATTTTAAGCAAGAAAAAACAGGAAGGCAAAATTAAATATTTAGGGTTTTCGTTCCACGATACACCGGAACTTTTGGAAGAAGTTGTTAAAAAATATAAATGGGATTTTGTTCAACTTCAAGTAAATGCAATAGATTGGGAAATGGTTAATGCACAAAAACAGTATGAAATTGCAGAAAAGAACGGTTTGCAGATAATTGTAATGAATCCTTTAAGAGGCGGACAACTTTCCTTATTGAATAAAGCCGCTGCAGAAATTTTAAAACAGGAAAACCCCGATGCAAGCTTATCTTCATGGGGTTTAAGATATGTGGGAAGTAAACCAAACATTTTATGTACATTAAGCGGTATGACAACAATTGACCAATTAAAAGATAATGTTAACACTTTCACTAATTTCAAACCGTTAGATGACAAAGAACAGAAAATTTATAAACAGGCAATTGAAAAATATAAACTGTCGGGTGCAATTGCATGCACG
>NZ_CACWEU010000197.1:0-2271 GCF_902760015.1 Candidatus Ruminimicrobium bovinum | reverse complement strand
TTCTTTTTGCATACTTTTTATATTTTTTTCGTTAGTATTTTCATTTGCAAATTCATCATTTATTGCTTTTATTTTCTCGGCAAAATCTTTTTTCAAAGCAAATTCTTTATCTTTAAGTTCTTTTAATTTAGTTTTTTGTTCTTCGGTTAAATTCAATTTATTTTCCAAATGTCTAAAGTATTTAGGTTCACCGAAATTTATATGCTCTTTCATATCTCCGTTAAAATGATGTTTATGACAAAAATTATTTTCTTTTTGAGGACAATCGAACATTGTCAAAACAAACATAATGTCATCATTTTCCATACCGCATCTTTCAAACGGACATTTTTTACCTTTTTCAAATTTTCCCTTAAAATCATTCGGCATTGCAAATACGGATACCGTAAAACATAAAACAACAAACATACTTACCATCAATTTAATTCTTTTCATAACTTTTCTCCTTCCGCTTAATTTTAAACTTGTAAACTTCAACAAGTTTGACCGCAAAAGTTATAAAAAAGTTACATCATTTATTTTTTTGATTTTTTATCCAATACATAATTAAATTTACAATATATAACTGTTGTTCATCGGTTAATTCCGTATTCATTTCAAATTTATGCCATTTATTTATACATTTTCTGCAACAGGTTGCCGTTGCATGTTGTGCAATAAATACGGGATGACCTTTCATAGGTGTTTGTTTTCCGTCATTAGCAATAAAAGCAGGTGCAATTCTTTTTGATATAAAATCTTTTGCATGTTGTTCTATTACGGAAAAACCTTTTTGATTTATATAATCAAAATCTTTTTGTTTTAATTTAAAACCGTTTCTGAATTTTGATTTTGATAATCTGTCAAGAATATTTTTATACATATTTTTATTATAACAAAAAAATGCTAATATTAATTAATTATTTATTTTACAACAATTAAAAGGTAATGATAAAAATATGGATAAAAAAAGAATTTCTTTAGCGGATTTGGATTTATTAAAACAAACTTTTAACAAGTACGGATTACACACCGTTTGCCAAAGCGCAAAATGTCCCAATATCGGAGAATGTTTTAAAAACAAAACCGCAACTTTTATGATACTTGGAAATATTTGTACAAGAAATTGTGATTTTTGTGCAACTCAACACGGAATTCCGTTACAACAAGATATGAAAGAACCGATGAAATTGGCAAATATAATAAAAATTTTAAAACTAAAATATGTTGTAATAACCTCAGTTACAAGAGATGATTTACCGGATGGCGGAGCTATGCATTTTAAAAATGTTGTTGATATTATAAACAGGGAAATACCGGATATAAAAATAGAATTATTGGTTCCCGATTTTAAAGGAATTAAAAAAAATATAGATATTGTATTATCTTCTAAATTTAATATTTTCGGACATAACATAGAAACAGTTCCCAATCTATATAAATTTAGAAAAGGTGCGGATTATAAAAGATCTTTAAATGTTCTCGCTTATGCAAAAGAAAAGGGTTTTATAATAAAAACAGGCATTATGTTAGGGCTTGGTGAAACCGAAAAAGAATTATTGGAAGTATTTAAAGATTTAAAAAATATAAATTGCGATATTTTAACAATAGGTCAATATTTAAAACCTTTAAAAAATAATGCGGAAATGCTAAAAGAATATTCGGATGAAGAATTTGAATATTTGAAACAAAAAGCATTGGAAGCAGGAATTAAAATATGCGTATCAGGAAAATATGTCAGAAGCTCTTATTTTGCGGATAATACATTTAAAAAAATAACATCGGTCGGATAATTGAAAAAAACAGATTTAATGATAGATAATCAACTTTATAAAAACATTTATGTTGCGGAATCTTTTTGGGACAGATTAAAAGGACTTATGTTTATTTCCGAACAAAAAGCTTTTAGTTTACTTATTAAGGATTGTAACTCCGTCCATACTTGTTTTATGAATTTTCCGATCACAATTATTTGTCTGAATAAAGAAATGAAAGTGATAAAAATTATTAAAAATATAAAACCTTTTAAATTTATTTTTCCTTTAAAAAATGTAAAACATATAATAGAAATTCCGGAAAAAATATCTTAACCCTTTATAAACAAAGATTTTGAGAAATAAAACTTAAATAAAAAAACAAAAAACAATATACCAAATATAACACCGGAACTATCTATTAAAACATCGGTAAAACTTGAATATCTTGCAGTAACAAACATCTGATGTATTTCATCCGTAACTGCATAAAAAGTTCCCATAATCCAACTAAAAATTGAAATAAGAAATAAATTAA
>NZ_CACWEU010000196.1:0-3229 GCF_902760015.1 Candidatus Ruminimicrobium bovinum | reverse complement strand
TTCGGATATTAAATTTATCAAAAAAACTTTTATAACCGTCTTTGTTTTTGTAATACGAAAAGAAAAATCTCGGTTCAAAGTCTGTTTTATGATAGTTGTTTTTGTATAACGATAAAAATATTTCTTTTTCGCTCATATTTAATTCTTTAATTAAATTTTTATCTTTATTTGATGTTAATATCGGCGGAAGCTGACATATATCACCAAACAGTATTAATTGGACATTTTTGTTATATAAAAGGTGTTCTATGGTTTTAAAAGTGTCTGCCCGTACCATGGATATTTCGTCTATTATGAGTATATCCAAATGGTTAATCTTATTTTTCAACGGTTCGAAATTTTGAAATTTGTTTATTCTGTAAGATAATGTTTCCATATAACCGTCATCTTTAACGGCAATGTTCAGTTTAAAGAATTTGTGGATTGTTTCACCCTGTACATTTATTGCTGCAAGACCGGTTGGAGCAACAACAGCAATGTTTTTTGTGCTGCTGACTTTATCTCTAAACCATCTCAAAAACATGGTTTTGCCAGTACCTGCCTGACCGGTAATAAAAAAGTTTTTGTTTGGGTTGCTTAAAATTTCGTTATATAAAGCTTGAAATTCATCTGTAATTTCAATGTGTTGATTATTTAATTTGTAATTATCCATATAACTTTATTATAAGAAAAATCTTTCGAAAAAAGTAGCCTGACAAGCTACAAATTAAAAAATATAAAAAAAGTGCAAGTTTTCTGTTTTTTATCAGTATATATAAATGTAAATAATAAAAATAAAGGAGATTTATTATGATAACACAATATCCGAGCAAAGAAGAAATGAATAACTTTAAAACCGAGTTAATGCCCGGTGAAAAAAGTATAATAAATAAACTTGTTAATTTTTTTCAAAATAAAAAAGACAGAAATGTAGAGATTTATATTCAACCGAATATTAACGGATTACATCCGGATATTATTGTGTTGGAAAAGAATTGTAAAGTATGGATTGTGGAAGTAAAAGATTATCATTTAAAACACTACAATATAACAAAAAACGGATGGCAATTAAAAAGAGATAATAATGTTTATCAAAAGTTTCCTTTCAGACAAGTTTCCAATTATAAAAGATGTTTTTATGAATTATTATGTCCGGAATTGGCAATCAGACTTGTACAGGATGAAAAAAATTACGGTTTGATAAAAAATGTTGTATATTTTCATAATATTACAAAAAATAAAGATTTAAAAAAACAGGGAACAAAAGTGTTTATCCGGTGATAAAGATTTGAAATATACGGAATATTTGTTTTCGGATTCAGACAATACGGATTTTGAAAAATGTTTTTCAATGAACTTAAACGGCATATTGCCGTTACAGGAAAAAGAATATGATACACTTACCAGATTTTTACAACCGTTGGATTTTCAAAAAAGAATAAATATTTCATATTCCAAACAATAACAGGAAATAATTGATAATAAGAATAAGAGACAAAAAATTTACGGAGCTGCAGGAGCGGGAAAAACGCTTGTTCTGGCAAAAAGAGCTGTTAATTTTTTGGAAAACAGCAATTGGAATTCTCACATATTAATATTAACTTACAATATTTCTTTGATTAATTATATAAGAGACAGAATAAGAGAAATATTGCCGATAACATATAAAAAGAATAAAGATTCCGTTACTGTCTTAAATTATCATCAATTTATAAAAACCGCCGTTATTGATTATGTCGATAAGAAAAATATCACAGGAGATTTGGATTTTTTTAATGATGTTAATGCTTTCAAAACAATTGGAGTACAAACAAAAAAATATGATGCTGTTTTTATTGATGAAGCACAAGATTATAATGAAAGTTGGTTTCAAATTTTAAATAAATATTTTTTGAAAACCGACGGAGAGTTGTTTATTGTTGCCGATCCCAAACAGAATATTTACGACAGGGCCGTAGACAGCAGAGATAAAGCCTAAAATTCCAAATTCCCCTGGCAGATGGAACCAATCGTTAACAAAAGGATACAGATTTGTAAGTAATAATATTGTAGAACTGTTAAATTCATTTGCAAAAATGTTTTTTTCCGCTAAATACAATGTTATTCCCATTGAGTCACAGAATGATTTAAAAAAATCTTCTCAAACAGAATTAAATTTGGTTGATATAAAATATAAAAAAGTTAACTATAACAAATTAACGGAAACTTTGTTGAATATTTATGATGATTTCAGAACAAAAAAAATTCATCCGAACGAGATTGCTTTTGTTTCCAATACTCAAAATTATTTGTTTAATTTTGATTATAATTTAAGAAAAAAGACAAAAGAGTATACAACAACTTCTTTTCTGCAAAAAGAATACCGTTCAAAAATAAAAAACAGATTGAAAAAAGAAAAATACTTTAAAAACTTATCTGTAAAAGATGCTTTTAAAAAGTATATTAACGTTTTGAAAGAAAAAGGTGTAGATATGAAGGGAAATAAATTTGAAACGATATTATCTCAATTGGAAAAAGATTCCTGTTTTGAAAACGATATTGTAAAAGAATTTAAAAAATACAGAGAGAACAAATTTATTACAAAAGATTCTTCCGATTTTTTAAAAATGTTGGATAAAGATATCAGAGAAAAAAGAGTAGAAAAAGCCGACAGACCTTTTAAATTTAATTTTTATCCTAATTCTTCTTTGTTAAAAATTTCAACAATACACAGCTTTAAAGGTTTTGAAATTCCTTATTTGGTATTAGTTATATCTCCGATTTATAAAGGCGGGAAAGTATATACCGATTTACCTATTAATACCATTTTTGAGTTGTTGTATACCGGCTTATCAAGAGGAATTAAAAATTTGACAATTGTTAATGCTGCGGAAGTTAAAGAAATAGACTCTTTTTTTCAAGAAAATAGCAGATTGTTCAATTAAATTTAAAATAAAAATCTTTCTATAAAAAGTAGCCTAATAAGCTACTTTTTTTTGTTTTTTATGTACTAAAATCATGTAGCAATGAAAAATTTGGAATGTTTATATCCTTTTTGTTGCTTTTTTTGGGAGTATGAAAAACATTGAAAAAATTAATGTGTTTATGAATCAATGTCACAATTTGCCAATGTTTTTTATTAAGTGCAAGGGAAAATAAAAATAGGAGGAATAAATATGGGATTTAAAAGAAGCCGTTATGGTAAACAAAAACATAATAAAAACGGTTGGTATTGTAGTTATAAAAATAAAAATTGCATTCATTACGAAAC
>NZ_CACWEU010000195.1:0-2923 GCF_902760015.1 Candidatus Ruminimicrobium bovinum | reverse complement strand
GGAGCACCTTCAAGAATTATTTTGTCTATATTGGAATTATTTTTAAAAAAGGAAATTATTTGTTCTATGTTGCTTTGCGCATCATTGTTGTTATGCAAATCATTTATTACAACAACCAACGGAGTATTTTTTTTATATGAGTTATAAGTTACCTGACCGTAAGCGGAAAATAAATCCGATGTTGTCATTATGCTTGCGATAGTGTGTTTGTTGTTAAACAAAGTTGCATGCGATACATCGGCGAAAAGTCCGCTGCATACATTTGTAATAAAAAAACAAATAATAGTGCAAAAAGATATAAATTTAATCATAATAAATTATTACAAAATAAAATTAAAAAACACCTTTTTATATTATATCAAATTTATATCGGTATTTTATATGTTTTTGCTTTAATGTTTTGCCCTATAAAATAAGAAAACAGCAGCAAATTGAGAGTGTTTGCTTTTATCAATTTTTAAGACGACAAATTTATTTTTATACGGCGATTTTGGATTTTTTTGAAAAGTATTTTATATGCCCTGAAGAGGAGTTGAACCTCCAACCTTATCCTTAGGACGGATCTGCTCTATCCAGTTGAGCTATCAGGGCTTTAAACTTCAATTTATAATTTGTTATCTTCTTCTGTCGGTTAATCTTCTTCTTTCATTTACGACAGATGTTGCTTTATGTTGTCTTCTGTCGGTTTTAGTTCCTCTTTGGTCTAAAACCATTTTTTCAATATCGGCTTTATCGGCAAATTTAAGTCTTATAAATATTCCCTTTAATTTTTCAAAACATTTTAATTCTATTTGGCGCACACGTTCTCTTGATAAATTAAATCTTTCACCTATTTCCTCTAACGAAAAAGGACCTTCTCCGTCTATTCCGAAACGCATTCTTATAACCTGTTCTTCTCTTTCGGACAAATACTTCAATGCTTCTTGAACATTGTCAACAGTCCTAACCATCTCGCTTATTGCTTCCAACGGCTTGTTAATATTGTCCCGTAAAGTTTCTTTTTTTAATGTTCCTGTATCATCACCTATGGATGAATCAATTGAATCTATATTTTCCAAAGAATAAATGGTTCTGTTTATCGAGTCTGCCTGTTTCACAGAAATATTTAACAATTTAGCCATTTTTTTGATATCAGGGTCTTTTCCATGTTCTATAAAAAATTGATTTTTTATCTTTTTCCATCTGTTAATTTCATCTTGAACATGAGAAGGAACTCGTATCATTTTTGAATTATTTTCAATAGATTTTCTAATATATTGTTCTATCCAATATGTTGCATACGTCGAAAATTGAATTTCTTTATTAGGGTCAAATTTTTCAACTGCCCTTACAAGCCCCATATTTCCGTCGGCAACCAAATCCATATAATCCATATAAGTTTTTTTCGCAAATTTTTTTGCTATGGATAAAACTAATCTGTAATTAAGTTCAACAAGTCTGTTTACGGCACTTTTGTCTTTTTTTGCAGCTTGTTTCCAAAGTTCAACCAACTCTTCCTTTGTAGCCGGTTTTATATTTGAAACATCATTAAAGTAAGATTCTACCGAATCTGTTTCCACTGAATATCCTCTATACTTTTTCTATACATTTATTATTTTCATCTACAAAAATAATTTTGGGACTTATATGTTTATCAGTCAGTTCAAACCCCATAATTATAATAATTTCGTCTTTTTTTATCAAATGAGCTGCCGCACCGTTCATACAAATAACTCCGGAACCGGCTTTACCTGCTATAACATAAGTTTCAAGTCTTGCTCCGGAAGTATTGCTTACAACAAGTACTTTTTCCCCAACCCAAAGCCCTGATTTCTCTATTAAATCGGAATCTATTGTTATGCTACCGGTATAATTTAAATTAGCTTCGGTAACTTTAGCTCTGAATATTTTTGACCTCAAAACAAATCTCATTTTAAAATCCCCGTTTTTATTTCGTATTCTTATCGGCTTCTTCCTGGCATTCTTTACAATACCTTACCCAAGGAATTGCATTTAACCGTGCTTCCGATATTTTCTCTCCGCAACATTCACAAACACCGAAAGTTCCGTTTTCTATTTTACCTAATGCATTGTCTATTTCTTTTATTGCTATTGAACTTATTTGGTCAAGTTCGAATTGCATTTCCCTTTCACTGTTTTGTGTAGCTGTATCTGCTTCATCTCCGACTTCATGTTCTCCGCTTACCAATTTTCTTGAGTTAAGTTTATTCGTAGTAGTAACTTTTTTCTGTAACAATGCTTTTTTAAATTTTGCAAGCATTTTTTTATTCATTATCGTCCTCCTTTCGTTAATTTGCAAAAACTTTAACCATACTGAGTTTATCCCCTTCCTGCCCGCTTATCCTAACACCTTTTGCAACCATTTCAAGCAGATAGTCGCAAATTTCTTTTGATATTCTTTCTCCCGGTATAACAACAGGTATTCCCGGAGGATAAGGTGTTAAAACCTGTGCCGATACATGTCCTACGGATTTTGATAAAGGAATTTTTTTTATGTCGTGTGATAAAAAAACTTCTCTCGGTGTCATAACCATCTCCGTCGCAAGAGATGGAATTTTTAAAATCCAATTTTTTTGGCTTCCTTTATATTTTTTACTTATGTCTTTTAATGCAGTAACAAGCTTTTGAACATCTTCCATATCGGAACCTACACCCATAATTGCTATTAAATTAAATGTATCCGAACAGTCAACCTGAATATTGTATTCCTTAGCAAGAATGGAATCTATTTCGTATCCGGAAAGTCCGGTTTTTGTAACATTTATGGTAAGTTTTGTTAAATCCAAATCAAAATTTCTGTCTTTTATATCAGCTTTTGTTAAACATCTCATATTTGGAATCTTTTCGTTTATTTCTTTTCTTGCCCATTCCGCAGCTTCAATAACTTTATCGAACATTTCTTTTCCGTGCAAAACCGCTTGTC
>NZ_CACWEU010000194.1:0-10829 GCF_902760015.1 Candidatus Ruminimicrobium bovinum | reverse complement strand
TTTGATTTTCATAAGCAAACTTAATTTCTCTTTTTGTAGGATGAATATTTATATCAATATTTTCCTGCTCGGTATTCAAATATATTACGATACCTATATATTTGCCGACTGGAATTGCTTGCTTTTGCGCTTGATTTATTGCATGCATAAGCCAACGAGGATAATTTACGCACCTTCCGTTGACAAATAAATATTGCATATTTTTTTGGGCAAGCGCATTCTGCCTTGACGTAATAAAAGTTTCTATGTTAATATTCGGATGAGATACCGTTATATGTTTTAATTTACCTGCCAAATCTTTTCCCAAAACGGCTTCAATTCTTTTTATTTTTGAATCCGTTATATTATAGTCGGCTATTGTTTTTCCGTCGGAAATTATTTTGAACTTAACATCGTTTCTGACAAGTGCAATTTCATCTATACAACTTATAATTTTTGCTTTTTCGGTAGTATCGCTTTTTAAAAATTTTTCTCTAACCGGAGTATTGAAAAATAAATTTTTAACTTCAACTATTGTTCCGCCGGAACCTGCCCACGGCTTAATTTCGGCTTGTCTGCCGCCTTCCATATAATACTGCCAACCGGAAGCGGAATTTTTAACTTGTGTTTTTATATCAAGCATTGAAACGGCAGCTATTGAAGCAAGCGCTTCACCTCTGAAACCTAAGGTAGAAACATTTGACAAATCATCAAATTGTGATATTTTACTTGTTGCATGACGGCAAACACAAAGAAGAATATCATCTTTATCCATACCGCAACCGTCATCGGTAATACGGATTGTTTTTTTACCGGCTTTTTCTATTTCAACAATAATATTTTTTGCACCGGCATCCAAAGAATTTTCAAGTAATTCCTTAACTACATTTAACGGTCTTTCAACAACCTCACCTGCGGCTATTTTATTTATCGTATTGTCATCTAAAATTTTTATTGTCATAATTATTTATATTTTTCCTTCCAGTCGGATAATATTTTTAAGGCCTCTATCGGTTTTAAATTATCAATATCAAGTTTTTTTAATTCTATCAAAATTTCCGGCTCAATTGAAGTAAACAAATCCGGTTGAATATCGTTTTCGAATTTTGAAAAATTTTTATGTATATTTTTTTCCAAACCCTGCAATATTTGATGTGCCCTTTTTATAACTTTATGCGGAAGCCCGGCAAGTTTTGCAACATGAACTCCGTAAGATTTATCGGTAAAACCGTCAATAATTTTATGTAAAAACACAACCGTTCCGTTCCATTCTTTTACCGAAACCGTGCAGTTTATTATTCCTTTTTGGTTATCGGCAAGAGATGTCAACTCAAAATAATGCGTTGCAAATAAAACTTTTGCACCTTTATTTAACGGATTTGCCAAATCGGAAAAAAATTCTATTATTGCCCATGCGATAGACATTCCGTCATAAGTGGAAGTTCCCCTTCCCACTTCATCAAGAATTATCAAACTTCTGTCGGTATATTGGTTTAAAATGTTTGCGGTTTCGGTCATTTCAACCATAAAAGTGGATTCACCGGCAACCAAATTATCACCAGCACCTATCCTTGTAAAAATTTTATCGACTATCCCTATTGTTGCAGCCGAACACGGAACAAAACTGCCCATTTGTGCCATAATAACAATAAGTGCAACCTGTCTTAAATAAGTTGATTTGCCCGACATATTTGGACCTGTTAAAATCATTATTCTTTTTGAATTGTCGTTTAGTTCAATATCGTTTGTTACAAAATTGCCATGCTCCAAAATACGCTCAATAACAGGATGACGTGCATCTTTTAAAATTAAATCTTTTGTATCGTTTACCGAAGGACGAACATAACCGTATTCAACGGCATTATGTGCATAAGCCAAATAAACATCAAGTTCGCCTATAATTTTTGAAAAGCCAAGAAGTTCGTTAGCATATAAGGCAATATCCTGTTTAAGCCGTGCAAAAAGTTCCGTTTCAAGCTTTACAATTTTATCGTTGGCGGAAATTATTTTTTCTTCAAGAATCTTTAATTCCTGCGTTATATATCTTTCCGAGTTTGTTAATGTTTGTTTACGGACGTAATGCTTGGGAACAAGTGATATATTTGATTTTGTAACATCTATGTAATAACCGAAAACATTTGTAAAACCTATTTTCAAATTATTTATTCCGGTTGCCCTTTTTTCTTTAAGTTCAAGCTCTAAAATATATTTTTTTGCATCTTTACTTAGCGCTCTTAACCCGTCAAGCTCTTCGGATACCGACTGTTTAATAACATTGCCGTCTTTAACGAACAAAGGTGTTTCGGGATTAATTTGCCGTTCAATCTTTTCGGCTATATTTTTTACGGTATCAAGATTTAATTCTTTTTCAAAATAATTATATTGCTGCAATTTAACCGTTATTAAAATTATATTATTTAACGACTCTTTTAATGCAAGTAATTCTTTCGGATTTGCAGTTCCGCTTACAATTCTTGCAACAATTCTTTCAATATCGTAAACGGATTTTAATTGTTCTCTAAACAATGTTCGCAGTTGTTCGTTTTTAACAAAAAATTCGGTTTTATTTTGTCTGTATTTTATTTGCTGTATATCAAGTAAAGGTTTTATTAAAAAATCTTTTATAAGTCTTGTTCCCATCGGGGTAACGGTCGAATCCAAAACGGAAAGCAACGAACCGTCCTGTTTAAGCGATGATGTTAACCTGAAAAGTTCCAAGTTTTTAATTGCAACACTGTCAAGCAACATAAAATCACTTGTTTGAATATACCTTATGTTTTTAAGCAAAGGTAAAGATTGCGGTTGATTGTCACGAATATAAATAAATATTGACCCTACGGCAGATATTACGGCCGGTATATTTGCAATATTAAAATGATTAAGTCCTGAAACATTTAAAATTTGTTTTATTGTTTTTTCACAATATGCACAGTCAAAATCGACATCTTTTAAAACGGTTGCCGTTATATTAAATTTATCAAAAACATTTTTTAACTTTTCATCGGATAAATCTTTTTGGGAAATTAAAATTTCACCCGGCTTATATTTTATTATTTCGTCTTCAATATCGGATATTTTTGTTTTATATGTAAAAAAATCTCCGGTGGAAATATCCGCTACGGCAATTGCAACCGAATTATTTTTATCCAAAACTGCCGACATCAAAAAATTGTTTAATTTCGATTCCAATAAATTGTCTTCCAATAAAGTTCCCGGAGTTATTACTTTTGTTACACCTCTTTTTACGATTGTCTTTGTTAAACCCGGTTCTTCAAGCTGTTCGCAAATTGCAACTTTTTTACCTGCTTTTATCAGTTTACGAATATAATTATTAACGGAATGATACGGAACACCGCACATAGGTAATGTTTGCCTTTTTGTAAGCACTACTTCCAATATAGGAGCGGCTTCTTTTGCATCATCGGCAAACATTTCATAAAAATCGCCCAACCTAAAAAATAAAATTATTCCAGGATAATTTTGTTTTATATCAAAATATTGCCGCATTAAAGGAGTTAATGTATTTTCGTTTTTTTCCATTTTAATACCTTTAAAATTTGCAAAGCAAATTTGGTTTATAAGTTTATTGGGTTATAAGGTTATAGGTTGCAAACAACAATTAAAAAATGACTTATAATCCAATAACCCTATCACCTTGTAATCTATTATCGTAAATTACACATTAAAAATGCTTTGCATTTTTTCTATTGTTTTAAAAATAAAATAAGAAAATTTTATTTTTCTTACAAACTTTTTTGTTTCTTTAAACGGTATATGTTCGGCATCATATTCTATTTTATTGTTTGATTGTTTCCATTGTTGCACATTACCAAGCCCGGCATTATATGCGGCAAGTGCCAAATTCAAATTATTATCAAAAATATTCAACAAATAATAACAATAATATGTTCCGAACATTATATTCGTTTCTTGGTCATATAATTTTTCGGCATCAAAATTTTCAATTTTAAAAACGGAAGCTATTTCTTTGGCCGTTGAAGGCATAATTTGCATTAATCCCGTTGCACCTTTTTTTGACTTTGCATTAACATTAAAATTTGACTCAACTTTTATTATTGCCTGTATCAACGAAGGTTCAACGGTATACATAGAGCAATATTTATTTATAATATCATAATATTTTTTTGCCTGGATGAAATAATGTCCGAAATAAAAACAACCCGATGCAACCAAAACAAATAATATTAAAATTAAAATTTTTTTCATACGATAATTTCACCGGTCATACTGTTTGCCAATGCTTTTGTAATTTTAACTTTTACTTTTTGTCCGACGATATTTTTTGAATATTTAAAAAATATTTTTATATTTTGGCTGTTTCTTCCGTCTGCCGTATCATTACTAAAATTTTCAACCAAAATATCTGCGGTTTTACCTATATAATTTCCATTTAATTGTTTTGATATTTTATTTGATTCTTCAAGCAATATTGCAAGCCGTTGTTTTTTTACGGTTTCGCTTACATCATCTTGCAATTTATAAGCCAAGGTTTTCGGTCTCGGCGAATATTTAAAACCGAATATTCCTCCGAATTTTATTTGTTTTATCGCTTGAAAAGTTTTATCAAAATCATTATCGGTCTCACCGGGAAAACCGACTATAATATCCGTCGTAATATTTATATCGGGAATTTTATTTCTTATTTTATCAACCAAATTCCGGTAATGGTCATAAGTATATTTTCTGTTCATATTTTTTAAAATATTATCCGAACCGGATTGTAACGGTAAATGAATATGTTTACAAATTTTTGAATTGTTTGAAATTTCATCAATCAAATCATCCGATAAATCCTTCGGATGATTCGTCATAAAACGAATATTTTCAATATCGGTTTCCGCAGATATTTTTTGCAATAAATTCGTAAAATTAACTTCTTTGTTTTTATACGAATTTACATTTTGCCCGAGTAGTGTAACTTCTTTTACGCCGTTTTGAACAAGGTTATTTATTTCGTTTATGATATCTTCAAAATCCAAACTTATCTCAGGTCCGCGAACATACGGCACTATACAATAAGAACAAAAATTTTGGCAACCCCTCATTATCGTTACGAATTTAAAAAATTGATTTTCTTTATTTTGAATTGTTATATCGGAAGAACTGCTTATATCGATATACTTGCTTATATATTTTGAAAATTCATCAATATGTTTTGCACCCAAAACAAAATTTACAAAATCAAACCTTTGCTTAATTTCTTTATAGGCATATTGAGCCATACATCCTACAACGGCAACTATCATATCGGGGTTTTGTTGTTTGTATTCTTTTACTCTTCCCAAAAAGGAATATGCTTTATGTTCTGCCGAAAACCTGACCGAACATGTATTTAATATAACGATATCGGCCTGTTCAATATTATCAACCGAACAACAACCGTGTTCCAAAAGAAACAAAGCTATTTTTTCGGAGTCGTTAACATTCATTTGGCAGCCGATTGTCTCTATAAAAAAATTCATATTTTATTTCTCGTTAGCTACTTTTATTAAATAATTTGCATAAGTATTATTAAACATTTTTGCATTTTTAAGCAACATTTTTTTATCTATAAAACCTTTTCTGTAAGCTATTTCTTCCAAACAGCTTACCATTATACCTTGCCTTTCTTCTATAGTTCTTATAAACAGAGATGAATCAAGTAACGAATTATATGTCCCGGCATCAAGCCATGCAAAACCTCTGCCGAAAAGTTCTACGGATAAATTTTTATTTTTAAGATAAATATTGTTTATATCGGTAATTTCAAGTTCGCCTCGTTTTGACGGTTTAATTTTTTTTGCATATTTAACGACATTGTTATCATAAAAATATAAACCGGTAACAGCCCAATTTGATTTCGGATTTTTAGGTTTTTCGTCTATGGAAACAGGAACTTTTTTTGAATTTAATGTTACTATTCCATACCTTTGAGGGTCATCCACATAATATGCAAATACCGTTGCACCCTGCTTTCTTTTTACGGCATTTTGTAAAATATTCGGAAGTCCGTGTCCGTAAAAAATATTATCACCCAAAACAAGTGCTGCATTATCGTCACCTATAAAATCCTCACCTATTATAAAAGCTTCGGCAAGTCCGTTGGGCTTTTCCTGCAATTTATATGAAATGTTTAAACCTAATCTTTCACCGGTTTTAAATAAATTTTCCAACAAAGGTAATGTTTCCCGTGTTGATATAATTAAAATATCTTTAATGCCTGCAAGCATTAATGTTGACATGGGATAATAAATCATCGGTTTATTATAAACCGGAAGTAATTGTTTTGATATTACATGTGTTAACGGATATAACCTTGTGGCTTTCCCGCCTGCAAGAATAATTCCTTTTGTTTTCATTATACCCCCTAAAAATCGCTTTGCGATTTTTAATGTATTGATGTATAGATGTATAGATGTATGGAAACGAAAACTACAGATTTCTCGCTATCGCTCGAAATAACAACAAAGAGAAACTTTTATATCTATAGATTGCGGATCAAGTCCGTAATGACAACTTTGCATTTTGTCGTGCCATTTCGTTGTTATTCATCTACTTCTATCCTTCCATACCTCCAGCCCTATATACCTCAAAAATTTGCTTTGCAAATTTTTATGTCTTTCGTAATTTGTTTTTTCAATTCATCCAAATTTTTAAATTTTTTTTCTTTTCTTAAAAACTTATGAACTAAAATTTTAACTGTTTTAAATTTTTTATTTTTATTAAAATCCAACAGATGAACTTCCAATGATAATTTATGTTTTATTTTTTTTATCGTCGGATTTGTTCCTATATTTAAAACACCTTTAAAAATTTTATTTTTATCAATTAAAGAACATACAAAAACACCTTTCGGTAAAATTTTATTTTCATCAACGGCAACATTTACGGTAGGAAAATTTATTGTTCTTCCTATTCTGTTACCGGAAACATGCTCCCCTGTAATTTCAAAACTTCTTCCAAGCATTAAATTTGCCTGTTCTATTTTATTGTTTAAAATTAAATTTCTGATTTTTGTTGAAGATACTATTTTACCTGAAACTTTTACGGGTTTAATAACGGTTAAATCAATATCATATTTTTTAATGTTTTTTTTAAGCCATTTAATATTACCTTGTCTTTGTTTACCGAAACACGAATCGTAACCTACAACAAGATGTTGAGCATTTAATTGCTTGCATATTACATTTTTTAAAAAATCATCGGCAGACATATTCGCTAACGATTTATTCGGTTGTATCAATAAAATTTCATCTATCGGATATGAAGATAATATTTGTAATTTTTCTTCCGGTAATGTAATTAAACCTTCTATTTTTTTTAAAGGTTTTTCTATAACTATAACAATACTTTTAAGATTATATTTTTCGGATATTTCTATTGTTTTTTTTATAACGGCAGAATGCCCTATATGAAAACCGTCAAAAGTTCCTAATGTAACAACAGCTTTTATCATTTCTTATCCCGTTAAATAATATCTTGTTATTATACCATTAAAAAATTTGCTCCGCAAATTTTTTAGGTTATTGAATGATAACGACAGCTGAGAAGCTGAGAGCTGAGAGTTTAACGACAAACAAACTAAATAAAAACGGCAAAGGTTATGTTTTAACCTCTGCCGTTTTTGTTATAAAATTTTGCTCTTCAGCATATTAATACATCGGAGGCATTCCAGCTCCGCCCATCGGAGGCATTGCCGGTCCGTCTTTCTTTTCGGGTTTATCGGTTACAAGTGCTTCGGTTGTAAGAACAAGCCCTGCTATTGAAGCTGCATTTTGTAATGCTGTTCTTGTAACTTTTGCAGGATCAACAATACCTGCTTTTATCATATCAACAAATTCATCGTTATCCGCATTGTATCCGTAAGAAGCATCTTTTTTATTTTTAATTTTATCAACTATAACGGATGCCTCTATACCGGCATTTTCAATTATTTGTCTGATAGGACCTTCCAAAGATTTTTTAACTATATTGATACCTGTTTGTTCGTCACTGTCTGCACCTTTTAAACCGTCAAGAACAGCTTGTGCTTTAAGTAATGCAACTCCGCCGCCGGCTACCATACCTTCTTCAACACCTGCTCTTGTTGCATTCATTGCATCTTCAACTTTAAATTTCTTTGCTTTCATTTCGGCTTCCGTTGCCGCACCTACATTTATAACTGCAACACCACCTACCAATTTTGCCAACCTTTCCTGTAATTTTTCTTTATCATAATCGGATTTTGTTTCTTCGATTTGTTTTCTTATTTGTGCAATTCTTTGGTCTATTTCCTGTTTTTTACCCGAGCCGGAAACGATTGTCGTATTTTCTTTATCTACAACAACTCTTTTTGCCTGTCCGAGCATATCAAGAGTAGCAGCATCAAGTTTTAAACCTGTTTCTTCGGAAATTACCGTTCCGCCGGTAAGAATTGCAATATCCTGCAACATTTCTTTTCTTCTGTCACCGAAACCCGGAGCTTTAACAGCAATAACTTTTAATGTCCCTCTTATTTTGTTAACTACCAAAGTTGCAAGTGCTTCACCTTCAATATCTTCCGCAATTATTATAAAACCTTTACCGGTTTGAACTACTTTTTCAAGCAAAGGAAGAATTTCCTGCATTGAAGAAATTTTCTTATCGGTAATTATTATATAAGGATTTTCCAAAACACCTTCCATTCTTTCTGCATCGGTAACAAAATAAGGTGATGTATATCCTCTGTCAAATTGCATACCTTCAACAACATCTAATGTTGTATCGGCAGATTTTCCTTCCTCAACGGTAATTACACCATCTTTACCTACTTTGTCCATTGCATCGGCAATCAAATCACCTATTTCTTTATCGTTTGCCGAAATTGATGCAATTTGTGCAATTTCTTCTTTGCTGCTTACTTTTTTTGAAACTTTTTTTATTTCACCGATTACTGCATTAACAGCTTTATCAATACCGATTTTAATGTGGTTTGCATTTGCACCTGCGGTAATGTTTCTTAAACCTTCCGAAATCATTGTCTGTGCAAGAACGGTTGCAGTTGTTGTTCCGTCACCTGCTATATCATTTGTTTTTGATGCAACTTCTTTTACAAGTTGTGCACCCATATTTTCAAAAGGATCTTCAAGTTCAATTTCTTTTGCAATTGTTACACCGTCGTTTGTTACCGTCGGTGAACCGAATTTTTTATCCAATACTACATATCTGCCTTTAGGGCCCAATGTTACTTTTACTGCATTTGCAAGTTTATCTACACCTGCTTTCATAGCTTTTCTTGCTTCATCCGTATAAACTAATTGTTTAGCCATTTTTATATCTCCTTTTAAAATCGCTTTGCGATTTTGGTTTATAGTTTATGAGGTTATGAGTTACTTTTTAAATTTCTTTGTCATTTTAAATGATAACCCTATAACCTTATCAGCTTATAACCTGCTTTTTATTTATTCCAAAATTCCCAAAACATCTTCTTGTGACATTATCAAATAAGCTTCGTTATCTATTTTTACTTCGGAACCGGAATATTTTCCGTATAATACTTTATCACCTACTTTAACATCCATAGGAATTATTTTTCCGTTTTGGTCAATTTTACCCTTACCTGCTGCAACAACCGTTCCTTCCTGAGGTTTTTCTTTAACCGTATCGGGAATTATTATCCCGCCGATTTTCTTTTCCTTAGGTTCTTCCGTTTTTACTAAAATTCTGTCACCTAATGGTCTGATTTTCATCTTCTTCTCCTCCTAAATTTTAATATATTTTTTACTTCTTAAAACCAAAATTATTTTAGCACTCTTTAAATAACAGTGCTAATTATAACATAGCTAAAAAAATTTGTCAAGTCCTTTTTTTAAGATTTTTTCTTTTTGTTTTTTTTATGAATTGTTAAATCTTTTATTAACGGTATTTCACCGCAATCCGGGAATAAATGACAATTTATACATTCACTCCAAATTTTTTGAGGAAGAACTTCTTTTGAAATAATTTCATATCCGAGTTTTTTGAAAAACTCCGGTTTAAAACTTAATGCAAAAGTTGTAAATATACCGAGTTCGACGGCATTTTTTTCCAATGTGGTAACAATTTTTCTGCCGATGCCTTTTCTTGCATATTTTTTTTCAACCGCCAATGCTTTTACCTCGGCAAGGTCGTCCCAACTTACATGCAATGCACCGCAAGCTATAATTTTTTTATTATGCTCGGCAACGACATATTCCTGTATATTTTCATAAATAGAGTTCAACGACCTATGCAACATTTCTTTGTTGTCGGCATAGAACTCTACAATTTTGTGTATTTGTTTTACATCCTGAACTTTTGCCGGTCTGATTTTCATTGTTTACTTTGTCCAATTATATCCCGCATCAACGGCTTTAACATTTAACGGAATAACTTTAGGTTTTGCCGCAAATGCCGTTTCCAATGCTTTTTTTACATGGTCCAAACTCGGAGCTTGTATTCTTTTTACCAAAGCACCGACGGCAACCATATTTGCGGTTCTTATATTGCCAACCTGTTTATCTGCAATTTCGGTTATGGGAATAAATGTTATTCTTTTATCGTTATAATCTGCTTCATTTATCAAAGATGAATTTGCAATAATAACGGCATCTTCTTTCATTCTCGGTAAAAACTTATCCAACGAAGGTTTATTTAATGCTATTAAAGCAGAAGGTGCAAATGCTACTGGAGAACCTATTTCCTCATCGGAAATTATAACCGTAGAATTTGCCGTTCCTCCCCTCATTTCCGCACCGTAAGAAGGAAACCATGTTGTTTTTAAATCCTGTTCCAATGCCGACTGTGCAAGAAGAGTTCCTGCAAGTAAAACACCTTGTCCGCCAAAACCTGCTGAAATTATTTCTTCGTAAATT
>NZ_CACWEU010000193.1:0-2117 GCF_902760015.1 Candidatus Ruminimicrobium bovinum | reverse complement strand
CAATATTGTTTCATAATAAACTTTTAATAATTGTTTTTCATTTTTATTTTGCTGTTCTGCCAAATTTTTTATTTTATTTTCAAATAATTTAAGTTCATTTATTTCGTCAATTTTTAATTCTTTCCTTATTGTTTCCATATCATTATTTTTAAGTTTTTCTCTTAAACCGTTAATTTTTTTCTCTTTTTCTTCATCTGTTCCGGTAAGTTCAATTATATTTTCTTTTGGCAATTCAAATACAAAATTTTCTATTAAATCTTCATCAATGTTTTCATTGAAGAATTGAACGAAATTTATAACCAAACCGTTTAATAACTGCCTTACCTGTAAGAAATCTCTTCCTTTAACAAACTCTTTTAAAATTGCACCGTTAATAAATACAGTTTCATTACTTGATTTAATGTTGTTAAATTGTTTAAGAGAATCAATATCCGGCAAAATACGGCAATTATTTTGAACATCAATTTTTTCATTTAACGAATAATTTTCGTATTCCGTAATGGATTTAACACCTTTTCCGTCAACGGATGTTATTATATGTCCCGCAAAACCTAATTTATAAGCATTTTTTATTTTAGTATTTGTTTCGTTATATTCTATTATTGCACTTATCCCGTGTTGAGCTAAATTATTTATACAACTTTTAATAACATACTCATCTTTTCTATCAAAATATTCAGCCGGTAAACTTATTGTTTTGTTCCCTATTTTTCCAATTATATCAAGTTGCATATCTATATCTTCTCTTTTGCCTTCAAGCATAACAACCAAATTCCTGTTCATAACCCCGGTTAAAGCTTTAACAATGTTTCTTGCAGCAGACACAAAATCAACGGATGTTTTTACTACTCCGTCATTATTTACTTTTAAATCGGACTTATCATCTGCAATAACCACGGACAAATTATTACTTTTAACTCCGAAATTATTTAATATCAATGACAAATCCGATGTAATTTCGTCGATATTTTGTTGAGGTGTAACATAAATTATCCCCGTTGCTTTATCCACATAAACCGGTCTTGCATTGTTTTTTATACCGGAAGGTGTAGGTTTTATTTTTTTCGGCAATTGAACGCCTTCATTTTCCAAAACGGAAATGTATAATGTTACTTTGTTATTTTCCTCATCAAAAACAACTCTTTTTTGTTGAGGAATATTATCATCTTCAACATAAACCAAATCTACATAAACAATATTGTCATTAACCGTTCCCGTTATGTCGTTAACAAACGATTTTAAGAAATATACACCGCTTTCAAAGAATTTGGCAAAATTATTTTTTTCCGACTTTACCGTAGATTCTCGTTCAGGTTTTATTTCCTCTTCTTCAGCTAATTCAAGTACTGCTTGTGCCGTAACTTTAACATTATGTTTAAGCCCTTCTTCCGCTTGTTTTTTTACCAATTTCATTCTATTCTCATTATTAAGAACTTCTTTCCTTAATATTTTATATACGTCTTTTAATGTAACGGAATCTTTATTTAACCCCATTCTTATTGTATTTAGTCCGATTTCTTCCAATAAATCTATAACATCTTGTTTCATTTGTTTTTGTTTGTTTGCATATACGGACAAATCCAAATATTGATTAGCATATCCCACTTCGTTATCATACCATACCGCAAGCTGAACCGTTTTCCCGTCTGCACTTACCATTGTTTGATTTGCCTGCACTACTCCGGCTTCTGTCCTTCCAACTATATTTGCTACTTTTAATTGCCCTTCTTCGTATCCCAATACTCCTTTGTATTTCCCTTGGCTTGCCTGCTTTAATATTTCATTTACTTCTTCGGCTCCGCCTTTTATCGGCTCTTCCAATTGTATTGTTACATCAAGTATCGAACCGTCCATTACATCGCTTATTCTGTTTACATTCCCTATTATTTGTCCTTTCAAATATTGTAAACCCGGTAATTTTACCGTCGCTTTAAATGCTCCGCTGGAATGCGGCTCAAATCCGTAATCTTTATCCCCTTCCGAATTTGTCCTTGAATGGGCTCCGCCGAAACGAACTGATTGTATCCTGCCGTTTTCGCTTATCGGCAATAATACACTCTGTAATGCATTTGTCGAACAACTCGCCCCGCTAAATATCTTCTCCCCTTTATATGCTT
>NZ_CACWEU010000192.1:0-4330 GCF_902760015.1 Candidatus Ruminimicrobium bovinum | reverse complement strand
CTATGCGATTTTTGATAAATAATTAGATTTTTCGCCTTAGCGAAAAATACCGAAAACTCTAAGCTCTAAGCACTAAGCCAAGAAAATATGTAACATTTTCTGTCTCAGCTATCGTTAAGTCGTGCTTCAAAAGAAAATTTTAAAAGGTTTGTTGTCAAACTCTAAGCTGCTCGGCTGAGGACACAAAGTGTCCGGCTCAGCTTCTCAGCTACAAAACCGGAGGTTTTATTTATGGAAACCAAACAAATAATAGAAAATTTTATTAACGGCAGCATTGAAGCAAAGAAAAAAATGCTCGACGAAGGGCAAATAGTTTATATACAGACAATAGCAAATAAAATAATAGAAGCATATCAAAACGGTAAAAAACTTATAGTGTTCGGTAACGGCGGTTCGGCAAGTGATGCACTTCATTTTGCGGCAGAAATTGTTTGTCGTTTTGAAAAGAACAGAAAAGCAATTCCGGCAATAGCATTAACCGAAAACATATCCACACTTACCGCAATAGGAAACGATTTCGGTTACGATTATGTTTTCAGCAGGCAACTTGAAGCATTTGCGCAAAAAGGTGATATTGCAATAGCAATTACAACATCGGGCAATTCCATAAATGTTATAAATGCGGTTGATTCTGCAAAAAAAATGGGAATGTTTGTTATCGGTTTAACAGGTTTAGACGGCGGTCAGTTAAAAGTTAAATCCGATATGTGTTATTGTGCACCTTCAAAAAATACTGCAAGAATACAGGAATGCCACATTTTATTAATTCATATAGTATCAAAAATAATAGAGGAAAAATTATTTGAATAATAAATTTTGTTCACTTAAACAGATAACTCAAATTGTCCGCAATTTGCAAAAAAAAGGTAAAAAAGCAGTTTTTACAAACGGATGTTTTGATTTGATACATGTAGGGCATGTCAGTTTATTTCAAAAAGCAAAAAGCTTAGGTGACGTTTTAATTGTTGCAATAAATTCCGATAAATCGCTTGCAAATATTAAGGGTCCTAAAAGACCTTTGGTTTGCCAAAAAGACAGAGTTAAAGTTCTATCCGCATTGTCAGCCATAGACTATGTAATTATCTTTTCACAAAATACTCCTTACGAAGTATTAAAACAAATAAAACCGGATATTCTTGTTAAAGGTGCCGACTATAAAATTAAAGATATTATCGGCAGAGAATTTGTTAAAAAAGTTTACAGATTCCCGTTTGTTAAAGGCAAATCAACAACAAATTTAATAAAACTTATAGTTGAAAGATACGGCAATAAATTATAAAAATGGAAAAAAGTTTTATACGAATTTTAGATACCAACCTTAACAGAACAAAAGAGGGTTTGCGCGTTATTGAAGACAGCGCAAGGTTTGTTTTTAACAATGAAGAAATTTATAAACAGCTTCGCACAATAAGGCATAAAGCAACTTCTTTTTTGGAAAGCAAATACGAACAACTTATTTCGGAAAGAGACAGCATAAAAGATGTAGGAAGAAAAGCAACCGAAGATAAAAGAACAAATCTTAAAAATATAATAATTGCAAATTTTAAAAGAGTGGAAGAATCTTTAAGAGTATTGGAAGAATATTCAAAGCTTATTGATTTTGAAATTGCATTAAACTATAAGGAATTAAGATACGGTATTTACCAAATAGAAAAAGATTTTGTAAAATTACTTAATGAACAAAAAAATTAAAGTTTTTTTATATTTGCTGTTTTTTTTATTTGCTGCACAATTTGTTTATGCGGGTAACAGTTTTGAAGTTTTAACAAGTTCAACAATACCTGCGGGAAGTTCTTTTTCCGACAATACAAAATCTTACGGCATTTATTTTACTACACCGACCGTAGATTATGCAACTTTATCACTTTTGGGAGATATTACCGTTAATAATAATGAAAAAGGAATTTATTGCGGAAATTACGGAACATTAAATTTGCAAACAACAAAAAAAGATGTAACAATCCATACAAGTTCTAACAGTAAAGTAGGAATACAATCACAATTTGTAAAAGATTGTTACCAATCCACAACAATATCCGTTGAGAATATAAATATTTACTCCGATAACGATAACATAGGGCTTTTCACATGCGGAAGAATGAATATAACGGCAAATTTAAACGACAGAAAAACAATAAATATAATAAACCCTTCGTCGGCAGCAATTCAAGTTAATGCAGCCGGAACATTTGAAGTTAGTAATATTGATATATACAGTAATGCCAAAACATTCGCACTTCTTACCGGAAAAACTTCTTCAACAACTTTTAGAAATACAAATATTAATATAAATTCTCAAACAGGTTTTTTGGCAAAACAAGACGATTTAATATATTTTATAAACAGCAGTTTTAAAAATGAAAAGGAGCATTTTTTAACTTCGCAAGAAAAATCTTTTTCTTCCTATATTACGGGAATAACCGCACAAAATTCAACAATAGAAGGTTTTATAGACAATGAGTCAAACAAGGTTAATTTTACACTTACAAGCAATTCGGTTTGGAAAATGAAAAAAAGTTCGAAAGTTAATGAATTAAATATTTCAAACAGTAATGTTGATTTATCGGTTTCAAACAATACAGGTTTTAATACTTTGACCGTTGAAAAACTTAAAGGGCAGGGAACAAACAATCAAATAACTTTAAATACTCAATTAAACGGTGATGATTCTTTAACGGACAAAATTGTAATTACAAAAAATATTGAAGGCAAATTTATTCTAAATATTAATAATGTCGGCGGGCAAGGTGCAAAAACAGAAAAAGGCATAAAAATTGTTGATACGACAATTAAAAATCCCGTCGATACTTTTAAATTAAAAAATTCAAAAATAGATATAGGCGCTTATGTTTATACGTTACAACAAGGTTATGCGGATGACAATTACAGTTGGTTTTTAAAAACCGGAGCATCGCCGTCAGAAAAAACAGATTCCTTTGTAACGATATCAAATACTCCTCAATTTATGAATTTTGTTGTTAAAACGGGAATGAACGAGTTGTCAAAACGGCTTGGCGACATAAGAAGAACACCTTTAAAAAAATATAACGGGGTATGGGTTAGAGCTTACGGTAAAAATTTTGATTACAATAAAGATTTAAAAACAAAACTGAATATTTTTGGTATTGAAGCAGGTTATGATTTCAGAATAAACAAAACAATTTCTTATATCGATAAAGATGATGAGGGATACGAAACAACTGTTGAAAAAATTAACAGAGATAAATGGTTTTTGGGTATTATGGCAGGTTTTCAAAATATCGGAAAAATTGAAACCGAACACAAAAATTCAAATAAAAACGGATCCGGAAACGGCAACTCAAAATCAGTCGGTATTTACGGCAGTTATATCGCACAAAACGGTTTATTTGTTGATTTAACTTTAAGAAATTTCTGGATGGATTTTGATATAAAAACCTATTCTTCATCCGATGAAGAAATTTCTTTCAAACCGCAAACTGCAAAGACAGCATTCGGTGCCGAAATCGGAAAAGAATTTTTGTTCGGAACAAATAAAAACATTTTACTTGAACCGAAAGCGGAACTTTTATTTGCATATTCGCCAGAAGTAAGTTTAACTGCAAATAGCAACAAAATTAAATATGGTTCAAATATTTTATGTAACGGTAAATTAGGTTTTGTATTGGGTTTATTAAACAAAAGTCAAAAAATTAAAAGATGGTTACCTTATTTGGAAACAGCATATAATTATGATTTCAATAATAAATTTGATATTTCATATTCCGATCAAAAACAAACCGTAGATTTTTCCGGCGGATATTTTGATATCGGGGCGGGATTAAATGCTTATATCGGTAAAGGAATAAATTGTTACGGATTTATAGGTTATCAAACAGGTACGGATACGGAAAACTTTACATGGAATTTAGGTATCCGCTACGGATTTTAAAAACGATGAGTATAGACATATAAAAAATAATTTTGTAAAATAAAATTTCTGGTTATAAATTTTAGTTTTTTTGTAAAAATATGGAGGAAATAAATGGCTTTACAGAAGAAAGAAGTAGTAGAACAATTTAAAACACATGCAACCGATACAGGGTCACCTGAAGTTCAAATTGCATTACTTACAACAAGAATTAATTATTTGTCGGAGCATTTTAAAAAGTTTCCTAAAGATTATGCTTCAAGAGTAGGATTTTTAAAAATGATAGGACAAAGAAGAAGTCTTTTGGATTATTTAAAAAGAACAAAAAAAGAAGCTTATAAAGATATATTAAAAAAACTTAATTTAAGAAAGTAATTAATATAAACTAAAAGTTCGTCGCAAACACAAAGGATGTAAAAAATTCCACTTTACAAGTGTAAT
>NZ_CACWEU010000191.1:0-2384 GCF_902760015.1 Candidatus Ruminimicrobium bovinum | reverse complement strand
TCATATTAGGAATTTTTTCATTAATTTCTTTTCTTGCCCATTCGGCAGCAGCTATTACTTTATCAAACATTTCTTTTCCGTGCAACACAGCTTGTCTTCTTGCCAAATCAATACTTGCAAGTGTTAAATACAAGGGGCTTGTTGTTTGTAACATTGAAACTATTTTTTTTACTCTGTTAATATCAACTAATTTTGAATTGACGTGTAATACCGAACCCTGAGAAAGCGCAGAAAGTATTTTATGTGTGGACTGAACACATAAATCGGCGCCCGCATCAACGGCAGACATCGGTAATTTGTCGTTAAATTTTAAATGAGGTCCGTGTGCTTCGTCAACAAGTAATATTTTACCTTTTCTGTGACATAGGTCGGCAATTCTTTTTACTTCCGTTGCAACACCGTTATAAGTAGGGCTTGTAACAAAAACAGCCCTTGCTTCCGGATACATTTCAAGTGCCTGTTTTATTTCATCATAAGTTGAATTAAAAATAATATCTAAATTTTGATCTATTGTGGGTTGCAACCAAATCGGCCAAACACCGGAAAGTATAATTCCGCCCATTATCGACTTATGCGAACTTCTTGAAACTATAATAGAATCTCCGGGGTCGCATGCAGATAAAAACATTGCAATATTTCCGACGGATGTTCCGTTAACCAAAAACAAAGAATGTTTTACGCCGTAAGCTTGTGCCATTAATTCTTCCGCTTTTTTTATCGGACCTACCGGATCGTGCAGAGAATCAACCTCGTCAAAAACGGTAACATCAAATTTATAAAGTCCGTCACCGGTTACTTCTTTTAAAACAGGGTCTATGCCTTTACCGTTTTTATGTCCCGGAGTGTGAAAAGAAGTTACATTTCTTTTGGCATGCCCCAAAAGCGTATCAAAAATAGGAACTTTGTTTTGTTTATCCATAGCATTCCTTCATTTAAAATTAAATAAATTTTTTTGCCGGTGTATTAACAATAACATCGGTCGACAAACCGTTTTTAGCCAACAATTCAATAAACGGATCGGGGTTTAATTCTTCCACATTTACCATGGTTTTAACATCCCATGTTCCGTTTGCAATTAACATTGCGGCAGCTACAGGTGGAACCCCTGCCGTATAACTTATTGCCTGTGCTTCAACTTCATTATAACATTGTTTATGATCACAAATATTATATATAAATAATTCTTTATTCTTTTTATCTTTTTTGCCTTTAATTAAACAACCTATGCAAGTTTTTCCCGTGTAATTGGGTGCCAATGTTTTAGGGTTTGGTAAACAAGCTTTAACAACTTTTAAAGGAATAACTTCCAAACCTTCCGCTGTTTTTACAGGTTTTTCGGACAACAAACCTATGTTTTTTAACACCGTAAAAACATTTATATAATGATCACTGAACCCCATCCAAAACCTTATTGATTTTGCCGGAATGTTCTGCGACAAAGAATGAAGTTCGTCGTGTCCCGTCAAATATACCGGTTGTTCGCCGACTACGGGAAAATCGTAAACAAGTTTATCGGCATGGACAGGTTTTTCAACCCACTGTTTATCAATCCAAGTCCATACTTTATGAAATTCTCTGAAATTTATTTCAGGGTCGAAGTTTGTAGCAAAATATTTTCCGTGGCTGCCGGCATTAACATCCATAATATCTATTGTTGCAATTTTATCGAAATGATGTTTCAATGCCAATGCACAATAAGCATTTACTACACCGGGGTCGAAACCGCAACCCAAAATTGCCGTAATTTTATTTTCTTTACATCTGTCTTTTCTTTTCCATTCGTAATTTGCATACCATGGCGGGTTTTCACAAACTTTATCCGGGTCTTCATGAATTGCGGTATCTATATATGCAGAGCCCGTTTGTATGCATGCTTCCAATATAGACATGTTGCAAAAAGCACTTGCCACATTTATAACTATGGAAATTTTTAATTCTTTTATTAAATTTACAAGTGCCGGAATATCAAAAACATTTATTTGCTTTGAAACGAATTTATTATCGGAATTTTTGTAATTCTTTTTTCTTTCAATACTGTCTAAAATCGAATTACAACTTTTTAAAGTTCTGGAACCTACATACATTTTTCCGAATACATCATTGTTTTGTGCCAATTTATGACAAACAACATGAGCAACGGCTCCGGCTCCGATAACTAAAACATTTCTTTTCATTTCAAGCAGTGCCTCCTCAAGATAAATTACTAACAAAATCTTTATATGTAAAACTTTTTACAACTTCAACTTTACCGTTAAGTTTTTTAATAACTATTGACGGCATTTGTATTCCGTTGAACCAATTCATCTTTACCATACTGTAACCGGCGGCATCTTCAAATTCTATTTTATCACCGATTTTTAACGGTTTTGAAAATTTATAAGTTC
>NZ_CACWEU010000190.1:0-6473 GCF_902760015.1 Candidatus Ruminimicrobium bovinum | reverse complement strand
GGTCTGCTTGTATCTTAAAGGCCAAAGCTGCGAAAGGAGCATTATCGTCAGCCGGTCTTGAAGTTTCTTCATTTGTATTTGCATCTATACAATGTAAATCTTTTCTGTCTAACGGTGAAGGTAAATAATCGCAAACGGCGTCAAGCATTGGCTGAACACCTTTATTTTTAAAAGATGTTCCGCAGAAAACAGGAATTAATTTTATTTGTAATGTTGCCGTTCTGATTGCTTGTTTTATTTGTGCTACGGTAGGTTCTTTACCTTCGAGGAAACAATTCATAACATCGTCGCTGTAATCAGCGATAAGTTCTATTAAGTTACTTCTTAATTCTTTTGCTTTATCTGCAAATTCCGCAGGAATTTCACCTACATCAAATTTTGCACCTAATTCTTCACCTTTCCAAATAATGGATTTCATTTCAACCAAATCTATTACACCTTTAAAGTCGGCTTCTGCACCGATAGGAATTTGCATTGTTAAAGGTGTTGCACCGAGTTTTTCTCTTATTTGTTCAATAACCATAAAGTAATCGGCACCTATTTTATCCATTTTGTTACTGAAAACTATTCTGGGAACATGGTATTTGTCGGCTTGTCTCCAAACGGTTTCAGACTGCGGTTCAACTCCGTTACCGGAATCAAATACCACAACAGCACCGTCGAGAACTCTTAAGCTTCTTTCTACCTCTGCAGTAAAATCCACATGTCCCGGGGTATCTATTATGTTAAATTGCATATCTTTCCATTTACAATATGTAGCAGCGGAAGTAATGGTTATACCTCTTTCTCTTTCCTGCTCCATCCAGTCCATGGTTGCCGCACCTTCGTGCACTTCACCTATTTTATGTGTTCTACCGGTATAGAATAAAATTCTTTCGGTAGTAGTTGTTTTACCTGCATCGATATGAGCAGCTATACCGAAATTTCTAACCTTTTCTAAAGGAAATTCTCTTGCCATATTAAACCTCAAAATAAAAATTTACTTTCTTCTTTTTAATAAAAAACAAAAAATACAATCTGTGTGATGATATATATATGATTGCAACATCACACGGATATTTTGGGCATTATATAAAATTTAAAAATAAATTGTCAAGAAAAACATAATACTTAAAGAATAAATTTTTTCAATACGGCTTTACAACCTAAAACCAAATCATCATAACTTTGTTTAAAATCACCGGTGTACCAAGGGTCTGCAACATCGCGATTTATTTTTGTAAAGTCTATCAAAATATGTTTTATTTTATTATCTGTATCATTCCACATTCTATGCATATTGTATATATTTGCACTGTCCATACCTATAATTAAATCATAATAATTATAATCCGCTTTTGTTATTTGTCTTGCAGTTTTTCCGTTACAGGAAATACCGTGTTCTGCCAATATTTGTCTTGCGGGCGGATATACACCGTTACCTATTTCTTCCGTGCTTGTTGCGGCAGATGCAACTTCAAAGGATTTTTCCAAACCTTTCTTTTTTAGCATATCTTTAAAAATAAATTCCGCCATAGGCGACCTGCATATATTTCCGTGACAAACAAATAATATCTTTTTCACCGTATATCCTCTTAAATTTTATTTATAATGCCCTGGGCTAAAATAACCCGAATAAAATATTTAAAATCAGAATTAAAAGAAATGACAATGTTAAAAAAGCTTTTATTCCGGTACCTAAAAGAAAACCTGCAAACGAACTTAATGCGGATTTTAATGCTTTTTTAATATCTTTGGAATTGTTTATAAGTTCACCGATTAATGCACCTATGAAAGAGCCGAAAATTAAAATCATCGGATTTACAAAAATTATTCCTGCCATACTACCGATTAATGCACCGCGTTCCCCGCTTTTTGTTCCGCCGCTTTTTTTAACCATTTTTGAAGGAATAATATAATCCATAACCGTAACAATAATCATTAGCAAAAGAGTTATAATCAAAGTCCATATACTTAATGTACAACTTTTAGAAAAAAATGCAACAAACAAACCGAGCCACCCTAACGGAAGCCCCGGAATTACAGGCAGAAAAGAACCTGCCAACCCGACTATAATAAAAATAAAAGCTAAAACCATCAAAAATATTGACATATTATTTCCCGAATTATTTTAGCATATAATATTCAATTAGTGCGAAAAAAATTTTTAACTTGTAATTTATTATTATATAATATTAAATTAATATAAGGATAAAAAAATTTTTAATAAAATATAAAAAGAAAAATATAATGAATAAAATATTTTATTTTAGAGAAGAAAATATATACAGAAGGTTATATTTCATTAATTTCAAGTTATTCAAAATAAAAAGAAAACTAAATATTACCGATAAGTATTTGATAAACACTGTTAAAAACATAAACAATAATATTTCTAAATTTCATAAATCCAAAACAGAAATACAACCAAAGCCAAACAATGTCATATTAGATAAATTAAAGGAATTAAAAAATTTTTATTTCTTACATAACAAAGGAAACTTAGGCGATATATTTATTGCTAACAGTGAATTCCAACTTTTTAACTCTTTTAAAAATGTGTTGCATATAAACTTGTACAATTATACAAATTTAAAAATTCCTTTTAATTTTGTGTATGGTGGAGGAGGTATGTTTGTAGGATTGTATAAAAAAGAGCATAAAAAAATTTTTAATATTTTAAAAAATAAATTGATGAAACAATGTATTATTCTGTCTGAAAGTTTTTATGATATACCTGAGTTCATAAAACTATTAGACGAAAGATTTACGATTTTTTGCAGAGAAAAAAACAGTTATAATTATTTAATTAATTCTAACACAAAAGCAAATGTTTATCTTGCCGATGATATGGCTTTTGCCACTGATACAAATTTTTATTATAACACCGGCTTTACAAATATGCAAATAAACAATTTAAACGAAAACTTAAAAAAATATTCCATAAAAAAAATAAGGAATATATTGAATGATTATTTTATAAAGTATTGTGTAATTTACGATAAAGTGAAAAACATATTATCTTTTATTAAACAAGATAAAATTAAAATAGCATATTTATTGAGGCAAGATGATGAAAAAATATTTAAAGATAAAACAAATATAAACTCTTTTGATTTATCTGTTTGCGGCGGGATAGGAGACAAATCCTGTTCGGACAATGCTTACGTTCAAATACTTTCGGAACTTTTTTTCAGTGCAATAGATTGTGCAGATGTTATTATTACGGACAGATTGCATGCAGGAATTTCATCCGCATTATTAAATAAAGAAGTTTTTTTATTTGATAATAATTACGGTAAAGTATTCGGAGTATATGAACAATCCATGAAACAAATGAAAAATGTTCATTTATTAAAACAAAACGATTTAAAAAACATTGATGACATAATAAAAAATTGTAACATTAAAAACACGGCAAACACGGAACATTTGAAAAGTTTGAATTTAACCATGGAACAATTTTTAACCAAATATTTGGCTTATAAAAATTAAAAGATTAAAAATTTTTTAACATTCTGAAAATCACAAAACTTTTAATATTAAATATTTTTATAATTAAAATATAAAAATTTATTTTACCAACCCTAAAAAAAGATGACTTTAAAATACTTTTCAAATATAAAAAATGTTCAAGTATATAAGGATACATCTCTTTTTGTTTTGATTTAGAAAATTTTTTACCTAATCTGTAAACAAATCCGTTTATAATAAAATTTTGCAATATCGGTGAATTTTCTAACAAATTTCTTTTGTATAAAAAATTTGTAAGTGTAATAAAAGACCTTAAAGCATTTATTCTTAATTTTTCTTTTTTTGCAGTAAGACTATCGACTTGTTTTCTGTAATAATAAAGTTCCTCATCCAAAAAACTTATTTTATTAGAATATAAATTGGCTAAAATATTGAAAGCAAAATCTTCTTCCGCATAAATATCTTCAAAAAATAAAATAGTATTATCCTTTATAACATCGGTTTTATATAATTTCATACAAGCGGACCTTGAATTTTCCACTATATCCAAAATACATTCAAGTTGTTTATCTGTTTGTCTTGATTTTGAATATTCATAAAAAAGAGTATTAAGTTTTTCTCTATTTGGTCCTTTCTCGTACTTATTATCCAAAGAATAATACATTTTGTGTCTGCAATAAACTATATCACTGTTTTCTTTTTCTGCAATATTTGTTAGTTTCTCTAAATAATCACTCGATACAAAATCATCTGAATCAATAAAAGTAATGTATTTACCATTAATAATTTTTAATGCAGAATTTCTTGCACCGGGCAATCCTCTGTTTTCCTGATTTATTATTTTTATTCTATTATCTTTATTTACATATTCCTGTAATACCGATAGCGAATTATCGGTTGAACCGTCATTTACACATATACATTCAAAATCTTTGAATGTTTGGTTTAATATACTGTCCAAACACTGTGATAAATATTTTTCCACATTATATACAGGCACTATTACAGATATTTTTGGCATTTGTTTACCTCAATTCGATTTCAATCTATTCTACAATAAAAAATACTTTTTTCAAAATATAAAATGTTATAATATGTGTTATGTTTACAATTATATTACTGGTTATTATATTAATAATTTTTTCCGCAAAATATCCATGGTGGTTGCCTGCAAAAAAAGGGTTAACAGTTTTGATGTATCATCATATTTATAAATATGATGAAACTTGTGATTTGGAAAAAGCATTATATGTTGAACCTAAAAAATTTTCCAAACAAATGGATTTTTTATTAAAACACAAATACACACCTATAACTTTGGAAGAATTATCAAAATCTTATAAAGATGAAACTTTCAAATTACCCGAAAAGCCGGTTCTTATAACTTTTGATGACGGTTGGTCGGATAATTATACAAATGCCTTTAAGATATTAAAAGAAAAAAATATTAAAGCCAATATTTTTATTTCTTGCAATTTTATAGAACAAAAAAATTGTATGACTTGGAACCAATTACTTGAAATGAAAAACAGCGGTTTAATATCTTTCGGTTCTCATACCGTCAATCATCCCACGGATATACAAACATTAAACGATAACGATATTATAAAAGAATTAAAAGAATCCAAACAAATATTGGAAAAAAAATTAAATATAAAAATAGATTCTTTTGCTTATCCTTCAGGAAAAGGTGCAACAAACAAAAAAATAAGGGCTATGGTTTTTGACAGCGGATATTCGTTTGATTTTTCAACAAAAAGAGGAATAACACCATTTAAATGGAACAAAGAAAAAGCCATAAAAAGGTTATATATAAAAGAAAATTATAATATTTTTGATTTTTATTTACTAATTACAAAAGGCAAAAACAGTTTTTAAGCTGTTCTTGAGTTTAACTCAGATTTTTAATCTTTTTCCGAAAAAATTAAATCATATTTTTAGTAATCTTTCACCGTCAATTCAAATTTATTTTTTTATATTATCAATAACTTCCTGTGCTTCTTTACTGCCTCTGTTTGCTGCTATTTTACACCATTGTAAACTTAAAGTATAATTAATGCAAACATATTCGCCGTTTGCATACATAACACTTAAATAATCCGCAGCTTCGGCATGTCCGTTTTGTGCCGCCAGCCAAAACCATTTGAATGCCTCTTTAAAATTATCTTCACAATAATATTGTTCACCTAAAACAAATTGGCTTTTGACATTTCCCTTTAATGCAAGTGACATTTCACTTTCACCCTCGTCGGTTAAATAGTTTAACAGTTCTTGCTTTTACTGCTCGTCTCTTATTTCTTTATCTTTTTTTTACAGCAATTTTAGAAAGCAAATTCCATATCTTATTTTCTTTTTAATTATTAATATTCTGTTCCGCCAAATTTTTACAATCTTCAGCAGTTAGTTTTTTCTTATCCATATTATTTCCTATTTTACTTTATTATTTCATCTAAATATACATTTTATTAAACAAAACAGATTGTCTAAAAACAACTTTTTACTTCTATATACCTAATCGTTAAAACAAGCTGATTCTGAAAAGATGTACTCGATTGAGATAAATGCGAAATGAAAATTTAAAATATAAACAACAAATTTAATATTCTACGGTAAACGAAGAATATGCATATCTGTTTAGATCATCTGTTGCAATAATATTGTGTGTACCGCTTAAAGCAGTTATAAAAAGTGTTTCGTTTTTCTTGCTGTTACCTACAAAATTTCCGTCAACAAACCAATAAATGGTATCAGCATCGGCATCAATATCCGCTTTTAAAGGAATTATTTTATTCCCGGGGACTATTTTATAAACAACATCTTCCAACGGTAAAAATATTTTCGGCGGATTTCCGGATAATGATATATCTTCCGGTTCTATGTTTGTCATATATTTTGGCGGGAGTTGTTTCTTTATACCTGCCTTTTCAAACAAACTTAAAATATCCGACGGCCAAAACTCATACACTTCATAATGAGTTTTCCCTTTGATTTCAACATTTGTTCTTAAACCTGTTTTATTG
>NZ_CACWEU010000189.1:0-7889 GCF_902760015.1 Candidatus Ruminimicrobium bovinum | reverse complement strand
TTCTTATTTCCGAAGCCGTTCTGTTTTTATTATCGGTAGTCGTTTCAACTATTAAAGCAACACCTGCCGGTCCGTAACCTTCATAAGTTATTTCTTCATATATAGCGCCTGGAAGTTCACCCGTCCCTCTTTGAATTGCTTTTTTTATATTGTCCTGCGGCATATTTGCCGCTCTTGCGTCGTCAACCGCTTTTCTGAGTCTTGCATTATTTTCTATAATACCGCCGCCTTCTTTTGCGGCAACAACCATTTCTCTTATTATTTTTGTAAAAATTTTACCTCTTTTTGCGTCGGTAGCAGCTTTTTTATGCTTAATACTTGCCCACTTATTATGCCCTGACATAAACTTACTCCTTAATATCTTATTGTATAAATTACTTTACCTTGTTGACCTAAAATATCTCTTTTTATTTTTTTACCTTTTGAGTATAAATCAATATATCTTAAATTATCATCTTCGTCATAAATTTTCAATTCACCGTCGAGTTTATCATCTTTATAGTAACCAACCTGATGAACCTTACCGTTATCATAGTATATTTTCATTTGCCCTTGCAGCTTATTTTGCGAATAATTATACTCTTTATTTACAGAACCGTTCATAAAATATTCTTTTTGATAACCTTCTTTTTTGTTTCTGTGATATTCAATTAAAGTTTTTATCGTTCCCAACGGATAATATTCTTTATATTCGCCGTCTAACTTTCCTTCAAAGTATTCTTCGGAAACCACCAAATCACCGGAAGGAGAATAATGTTTTATAACACCGTTTAACAAATTATTTTTATATTCGGCTTCCGTTTTTATAACTCCGCCTTCATAAAAATCGGATGAAGGACCGTTTAAAATACCGTCAGCATAAGTTCTTGTTAAAATTAAAATTTTATCTTTTGAATATTTTTTATAAAAACCGTTTAAAACACCGTTTTTATAACCTGCTTCACAAACTAAATTCCCTTCCATATCATATTCTTTAACAAATCCGTCCAATTCCTGACCGTAAAATTTAGTTTTACCTTTTTTATCTATGGCTTCTCTTGCTATTGTTTCACCGTCACATATAAATTCAAATTCTCTTACTTTACCGTCAGATATAAAAGAAGGTCTTTTTTCTATAACGGCTAATCCGTTTTCATTATTAAACAATACGGAAACACCGTCTCCCGTCTTTGTTGCACATGAATTAAAAAGAACACAAAAAAATAAAGTAATATAAAAAAATATACTTACCCTTTTCAAGCTTTATACCTTTTATTTTTTGATTTTATATTCTCAAAAAATTTTAATTCCAAAATTGCTTTTTGTAAATCATGTTCCATAACGGCAGAGGAAAGTTTATCTTTTTTTGCCATCTGCTCACGGGCATGTTTTTTGGCTTCTTCTATTTTTTTATCATCTATTTCTTCAGACCTTATTGCAAAGTCGGCAATAACACTTGCAACATTATCGGAAAATTCCAAAAAACCGCCGGCTATCGTAATAAATTTTTTTTCTCCGTTAATATCTATTACAACTTCACCAACCGAAAGTTTTGTTATTATTGCGGTATGCCCCGACAAAACGGTAATATCACCCGCCATTGTCGGAAAAGTTGCAAAAGAAACTTCTCCGCTAAAAACATTACCTTCAGGTGATAAAATATCCAATTTATATGTATTACCCATTATTTATTTGCCCTTTTTAAAACATCTTCTATTGTTCCTGCCATATAGAAATGCTGTTCGGAAATATTATCATGCTTACCTTCGATAATTTCCTTAAAACCTTTTATGGTATCTTCCAATTTTACATATTTACCTTCAAGCCCGGTGAATGTTTCGGCAACAAACATAGGTTGTGTAAGGAATTTTTGTATTTTTCTTGCTCTTGCAACCGTTAATTTATCTTCGTCTGATAATTCGTCCATACCTAATATTGCGATTATATCCTGTAAATCTTTATATTTTTGCAAAATTTTCTTTACGTTCATTGCAACTTCATAATGTTCTTTACCGACAGTATTAGGGTCCAACAACCTTGAAGATGATGTTAACGGATTAACCGCCGGATACAAACCTTGTTCCACGATAGACCTGTCAAGTGTTATCGTTGCATCCAAATGGGAAAATATTGTTACAGGAGCAGGGTCGGTGTAATCATCCGCAGGAACATAAATGGCCTGCACCGATGTTACCGAACCTTTGTTTGTCGAAGCAATTCTTTCCTGAAGTTCACCCATATCCTGTGCCAAATTCGGCTGATAACCTACTGCCGACGACATTCTGCCAAGAAGAGCGGAAACCTCACTTCCCGCCTGCGCAAACCTGTAAATATTATCTATAAAAAGCAATACATCTTCATTTTTTTGATCTCTGAAATATTCCGCCATTGTAAGCCCGGTTAAAGCAACTCTCATTCTGCTTCCGGGAGGTTCGTTCATTTGCCCGAATACAAGAACCGTTTTATCCAAAACATTCGATTCTTTCATTTCAAGCCAAAGGTCCGTTCCTTCCCTTGTTCTTTCACCTACACCTGCAAAAACGGAATGGCCGTCATGTTCCATAGCAATATTTCTTATAAGTTCTTTAACAACAACGGTTTTTCCTACACCTGCACCGCCGAATATTCCTATTTTACCGCCCTTTGTAAAAGGTGAAATCAAATCTATAACTTTTATACCGGTTTCCAAAATTTCCGGAATTGTTTTCTGTTCCGAAAGTTCCGGAGAAGGTTTATGAATAGGGGCAAATTCGGAATCTTTTTTTTCTATTTGTCCCAATCCGTCAACCGCTTCACCGAGGACATTGAAAATTCTTCCTAAAGTTTTTTCTCCTACGGGAACGGAAATCGGAGCATTTGTTCTGACAACTTTATCTCCTCTTTTTAACCCGTCGGTAGAACCTAATGCAATTGTTCTTACCTCAAAATTATCCATTTGAAACATTGTTTCCAAAACAAGTTTGGAACCGTTTTTCATTGTAATATTAAGCGCCTCATAAACCTCAGGTGTTTCATTTTTAAACCTTACATCAACGACGGCACCCTGAACCCTTATAACAAAACCTTCACCTTTTTGAAAATTTTCTTTTTCCATTGTAAAAAACCCCGTATATTAGATGTATAGATGTATGGAGGTACGGATGTATGGACTTTCAAATTGCCTTCGGCAATTTCTTATCCCTCTATACTTCCAGCCCTCTATACCTCAACAAATTGCAAAGCAATTTGTTAATGAATTTGTCCGTTTGCCAAATCAAGAATTTCATTTGTTATTTTTGCCTGTCTTGATTTATTAAATGCAATAGTTAAAGACGCAGTTATTTCGTTTGCATTTTCATTTGCATTACTCATTGCCGACATTCTTGCCGCCTGTTCGCTTGCATAAGCATTCATTAACATATCATAAAAAATAACTTCAAAATAATAAGGTATCAAACTGTCCAAAACTTCTTTTGAAGACGGTTCAAAAATATGTTCACCTTTATTTACAAAATTTTTATCACGCTGTATCGGTGCCAAAACTTTTAACATAGGTTCCTGCACCATACGGTTTTTAAAATAAGTATATATTACCTCAACAGAAGATATTTCCTTTGTTTTATAATAATCTTCAACTATTTTTAACATAGGAAAAATATCTTCATATTTCGGAAGAACGGTTCCCAAATTGAAAGATGCCTTAACATTAAAACCGTTTTTTATACAAAAAGCTTGTGCTTTTTTACCGATTGTTACAACATAATCGTCTTTAGAAACCGATGTTAAAACTTTTTTAAAAATATTTGCAAGCAACCCGCCGCACAAACCTTTATCGGTAGAAATAACATAAACCAATTTTCTTTTTACATTATCATTAAGCCCCACAAAAGATGAATTTAATGATATATCATCATTTTCGGCTAAGATTTTCTGCACGACAAACCTAACTCTTTCCGAATACGGCCTGCTTTTTTCAACTGCAGTTTGTGCTTTTCTTATTTTCGATGCGGCAATCATTTCCATAGCTTTTGCTATTTGTGCTATGCTTTTAGCCGTTCTTATTCTTTTTTTTACCTGTTGTAAATTTTCAGCCATTTATATTTCCGTTACACCAATGTTTTTTTACATTCCAATATAGCATTTTTCAATTGTTCCAAAGTTTGCTCGTCCATCTTTTTATTTTCACCGATTTTTGCAACCAACTCTTTATTGTTCATTTTAACAAAATCTATAATTTTCTGTTCTATTTCTAAAATTTTATCTACCTCAACATCGTCAAGGCAACTCGATGTTGCCGAATATATTGCAATTATTTCGGACACCTCATCGTAAGGTTTATATTGAGGTTGTTTTAATATTTCGGTTAAAACTTTACCTCTGTTCAGTTTCTTTAAAGTATCTTCATCAAGGTCGCTTCCGAACTGTGCAAAACTTTTCAATTCGTTAAATTGCGACAAATCAAGACGAACCGGACCTGCAATTTGTTTCATTGGTTTTGTTTGTGCGGAACCGCCTACCCTTGAAACCGACAACCCCACATTTAAAGCGGGACGAACGCCGGAATTGAACAAATCCGCTTCCAAATAAATTTGCCCGTCGGTAATTGAAATAACATTTGTAGGAATATATGCAGACACATCGTTACCTTGCGTTTCGATTACAGGCAAAGCGGTTAATGTTCCGCCGCCGTTTTTATCAGATAACCTGACAGCTCTTTCAAGAAGACGTGAATGTAAATAAAAAATATCACCCGGATATGCTTCTCTTCCTGCAGGTTTTTTTAATAACAAAGAAATTTGTCTGTATGCCCAGGCATGTTTTGTTAAATCGTCATAAACCACCAAAACATCTTCGCCTTTTTCCATAAAATATTCACCTATTGCACAAGCTGCAAACGGTGCAATATATTGAAGCGAAGCCGCATCAGATGCCGTTGCCGAAACAACTATGGTATAATCCATTGCACCTTCCTGTTTAAGTTTTGCAACTATAGAAGCAACATTTGACCTTTTCTGCCCTATCGCACAATAAATACAAATAACTCTTTTTAAACCTAAATCCTTCTTTTTTTGGTTTATTATGGTATCTATTGCAATGGCTGTTTTACCGGTGTTTCTGTCACCGATAATCAATTCCCTTTGTCCTCTTCCTATAGGTATCATTGCATCAATGGCTTTTATACCTGTTTTTATAGGTCTGTCAACAGGACTTCTTTCAATAATACCGGCCGCAATTTTTTCCAAAGGATATAATTTTCCGTCGTCAATTTTTAATTCTTTTTCGTCCAAAGGTTTGCATGTAGGGTCAATAACCCTTCCTATCAATTTATCCGAAACCGTTATACCGAGTATTTTACCTGTTGCAAAAACTTTCATTCCCCTTGTAACTTCGGCATCGGACAGCAACACAATATATACGGCATCTTCGTCTAAATTTAAAACCAAACCTTTTGCTTTATTTTCAAATTCAACTTCTTCCCCGTAACCGGTACCGGAAAGCCCGGATGCTTTAACAATACCGTCACCGACGGTTTCAACTACCCCGTAATTAACCAATTCCGGATTAATATCGGAAGAATAAAGTTTTTCCTCTATTTGTTTTATAAGTTCTTCCGGTTTCATAAACTCTCCCTTATATCTTTCATTATTTTTGCAACCATATTGGAAAGGGTGTAATCCAATATATAATCACCGAATTCCAATTTTACACCTGCTCCCACTTCTTTATCGTCTCTGTTATAAACGATATTTTTATTCGGGAACATTTTTTGAATTTTATTTTTTACGGTATCGGAAGCCACCCCTGCATATTTAACCGTAACCGTATTATTTTTAACGGCACAGACCAAATAACTTAACAAAAGTTTTATTTCATTTTTTGTTAAATTATTAAAAATCCATTTTGATACTTCGTCGGTTATTTCACCGTTTTCTATTACAGATACCGCTAATTGCTTAATTTGTTGTTTTTTCATATCCCGCACTTTCTATTTTATCTATGGCTTTTGATAAAACAGCCGTTTTTTCCTCGTCGGTAAAAATTTCCGACAACACTTTTGAAACGATTTTCTTAGATAAATCTATTGATATTGCTCCGACTTGTTTGGTTGCTTTATCAAATTCATCTTTTGCCTGTTTTTTTGCCGTTTCTATAATTTCTGCCGCCTGCTTTTTTGCATCTTGTGCCGATTGTTGTTTCAATGTTTCCGACGTTACTTTAACATTTTCCAAAATTTTATCGGCATCGTTTTTTGCTGTTTTTAAAATAGCAATTTTTTGTGTATCCGCATCAAGCAAAGTTTTATGTGCATTTTCCGCATCTTCAAGCCCCTGCTTTATTTTGTTCCTTCTTTCTTCAAGCATTTGTGCAATCGGTTTATACAAAAACTTTTTTAAAATAAACAATAATATAGCAAAATTAACTATTTGTGCTATAAAAAGTTTAGTTTCAAGTCCGAACAGATTAAATATATCTTTTATTATATCCATATAATTACTTCATAAATGCAAATATTAAACAGTAAATAGCAATAGATTCCGCAAATGCCATAGCAATAAGCATATTTACCATTATTTTACCGGATGCTTCCGGATTTCTACCGATTGCTTCAACCGCTTTTGCACCGATTAAACCGATACCCAAACCAGGCCCTAAAGCACCTATTGCAATAATAATACCGCCGGTTAATGTAATTGTCATAACTTTACTTCCTCCTTAAAACTACAATTTATATTTAAAAAATTTGTTATACAAATTTTTAGTTTAGAGCTGAGAGCTGAAAGCTTAGAGTTTAACGACAACAATAAACTACAAGCCACTAACTATAAACAACAAATTGCTCTGCAATTTGTTAGTGGTTGTCCGTCATTATACTCATAAACGCCATCGTAAGCATTGCAAAAACTATCGCCTGAATAACCGCAACCATAAGTTCCAACATCATAAACGGCAAAGGAACACCGAAAGCACACATTGACGATACCGTTGACATAACCGTTTCACCCGCAAACAAATTACCGAAAAGCCTGCATGCAAGCGATATAACTTTTGTAAATTCACCTATAAATTCCAAAAGACCTACAAACATAAATATAGGAAACATCTTAAAAGATATAAACCTGCCGATATAATTTTTAACACCGGTATGTTTTATTGAATAGAAATGACACATAAAAATTGAAATTACCGCAAATGCCGCAGTAACATTCAAGTCGCTTGTTGCGGTTCTAAATAAAGGAACACCTTCTTCACCGGAACCGGCAGCAAAAAACCTTATTGTTTCAAAACCGGGAAACTGCCCGATTAAGTTTGCAATTACTATAAACAAAAAAAATGTTATAACCCAAGGATAAATTATTGCAACTTTGCTTGAAACATCTTTTGTAGAGTCATAAAAATATTCATACATCATTTCAAGAACATTTTGAAGTTTTTTCGGATATAAAGAAAGCCCTGCCCTAAACGCAACAACAAGTGCAATAATTATGGCATCAACAACAAGTGTGGTTACTAATGTATTTGTTACGGGAAAAGTCCCTATATGAAATAAAATATTAGGTGCTAAACTCATAAAAAACCTGTAATATCAAAATAAAAACATCGGCTTATTCTACAAATTATTAATAAAACTTGTCAATAAAAAAGCTTTATAATTATCTTATTGTTCGTAGTTTTTTAACGTTTCCCGTAAAGTTGCAATTTTACTTTCGGTATCCGCAAGTTTTTGTTTTATTCTTGTAACTTCAACTTCGGGAGCTTTTTCCACGAATTTCGGATTAGACAATTTTTTATTATATTTTTCCTGCTCGGATAAAATATTTTTTATTTCTTTGTTTATTCTTGCTTTTTCTTTTTCTAAATCTATAAGACCTTCCAAAGGTATAAACATTTCAAAACCTGTAGCAACGGCTAAAGCAGAATTCTTTTCTCTT
>NZ_CACWEU010000188.1:0-6135 GCF_902760015.1 Candidatus Ruminimicrobium bovinum | reverse complement strand
TGAAAAAAATATTATCACGAAAGAGAAAACTTCAAAAACAAAAGATGAATTCATTCAGGATTTACTGGGTTTTCAAAAATCCATAGGCACTGTGTGGGGAAAAATATTTAATTCAAAATATTTAAAAAATAATATTTTATTATTTGATGAAGAATTGGTTTTAGCTGAAGATGCCGAATTTTGCTTAAGGTTAATGAAACATAACCCTAAAATTATTTATATTCCAAATATTTTATACCATTATAATTTATCAAATGTTTCTACAGTACGAACATTTAATAAATTTTATTTTAATTTTTACAGTGATTCGTTAAAAAAAATTGAACTGTCAATTGATAAAACAAAATATTTAACACAATGGAATAATTTTGTTGCTCATCATTTATTACTGATATGTGTTAATTATTGTTTTAATTTACAAAATAAAGTTTGCTATGATAAAAGGAAACGGATGTTAAAGGAAATATTAAAAGATGAGTTATTTGCAGATAGTATAAGGTTGTGCGATTCAAAAGATTTTCCATTTACTAAAAAGATAACATTATTTTTTTTAAAACATAAAATGTATTTATTTGTTTATATTATTTCAATAATACGAAATAAAACAAGATGATAATAAATTTGTTAAAATTTTATAAGGAATTTCAAATATGAATAATCCGAAAGTATCGGTAATTGTTCCGGTGTATAATGTAGAACAATATTTAAAGCAATGCCTTGATAGCATACTTAATCAAACATTAAAAGATATTGAATTAATATGTGTTAATGACGGTTCAACCGATAAAAGCGGACAAATATTAGATGATTATGCCAAAAGAGATAATAGAATAAAAGTTTTTCATAAAAAAAATGAAGGTTACGGTAAAGCAATGAATGTAGGTTTTCATAATGCAAGCGGAGAATACATAGGTATTGTCGAACCTGATGATTATATAAATTCGGATATGTATGAAAATCTTTATAAAAAAGTTGTTGAAAATGATGTTGATTTTATTAAAGCCGATTTTTATAGTTTTATTTGTAAGAACGGTAATATTAGGTTATTTTATAATAGACTTGACGAGAGTGGGAAATATTATAATAGAGTTATAAATTTACAAGAAGATATGACTCCGTTTAAATTTGTCATGAATACATGGTGTGGCATATATAAAAGGAGTTTTATTGAAAAATATCATATTGCGCATAACGAAACTCCCGGGGCAAGTTTCCAGGATCAAGGTTTTTGGTTTCAAACTTTTTGCAGAGCAAAAAAAGTTTATTTTTTAAATCAACCTTATTACATGTATAGAAGTGATAATGTAAATTCATCCGTGCATAATAAAGAAAAAATTTTTTGTATAAAAGAAGAATATGATTACATAAGAAAATTTTTAGAAAAAAATCCTGATATTAAGGCAAAATTTTTAGGTATATACAGTTATTATAAATTTTGTAATTATGAGTATAATTTTTTCAGAGTATCTTTTCCGTTAAAAAAATATTTTTTTGAAGTTTTTACAAATGATTTTAAAGATGCTTATAAAAATAAAGAAATAGATGAGTCTCTATTTTCTAAATGGGGTGTGTTAAAGTTACGTTTGATAATGTTTTACCCAAAATTATATTATTGGTATAAACTTTTATGTATTACTAATATTAAAATGTTTATTCGTAAAAATTTAAAATTTAAAGAAAAGTAAAAATATGCAATCAATGATCAGTGTAATAATTCCCGTATATAATGTAGACCGTTATTTAAGACAATGTCTTGATAGCGTTATAAATCAAACATATAAAAATTTAGAAATAATATTAGTTGATGACGGTTCAACAGACAATAGCGGAAAAATTTGTGATGAATACGCCTTAAAAGATAACAGAATAAAAGTAATACATAAGCAAAACGGCGGCCTTTCCGATGCGAGAAATACGGGCTTAAAATATGTTTCCGGAGAATTTTGTCATTTTTTAGATAGTGATGATTATATTGATTATCATTTATACGAACAGAGCATCAAAGTTTTTGATAATTTTAAGGTTGATTATTTTTGTTTCAGTTCTAAATCTTTTTTTGAAAAAGGCAGTGATGTTTATAATAAAAAAGATATAGACGAATATATATTTGTAAAAAGACAAGGGATATATGGTGTAAATATAAATATAGGATTAAATACTAATATTCATGTATGGAATAAAATTTTTAAAACAGAAATAATAAATAAAAATAATTTACATTTTATTAAAGGACTATTATACGAAGATATATTTTTTGTATGGAGTTATATATTCTTATCCAAAAAAGCATATTTCAGTAAAGAATATTTTCATAATTACAGAATAAGAAATGATTCCATAATGGGAAAAACAATTAAAAATAAAATGCTTAAAACCGGTATTGACCATATGCTGAACTGGTATGAATTATTTAAGAGCTTTTCCAATAATAAAAAATCTTTTATAACAAATTATAATAGCTTGTTTTATCTGTTGAATATTTATTACGACACAACAAAAAAAATGGTTCCTAAAAAAGATTATATGTATATAGAAGAATTAAAGAATAAATATTTACTGGAAATTAATAATTGTAAAAATAAATATTGTAATATTTTTAACAAGTTATATTTTAAAATTGAGAAAATATGGTATTTTCTATTGTTGAAAGATGTATTTAATTTAAATAAGTGGAAAAGTAAATTTAGATATTATAAACAAAAAATCATAACTGCAGTATATTTCAGATTACAAATTTTTTTTATGAGATTTTGCAAAAACAATAATTTTGATAATCGTATTTTGGAAATTGAAACTAAAAAAGATACAAATAATAAAATAATTTGTGATGAATTGCAAAAAATAAATAATTTTTATTTTCTTCCTAACAGAGGAAACCTTGGTGATATGGCAATTGCCACGGCATGTTATAAGTTTTTTGATTTATTAAATTTAGAATATAATGTTATTGATATGACTAAATATGAACAATATATTGAACTGCCCGTAAATATTGTTTACGGCGGAGGTGGACTTTTTACAAAATATTATAGACAATATTATCAGGAAATTCTTGAAATATTTAAATCAAAGAAATTACAAAAAGTAATTGTATTACCCGCAAGTTTTTATGAATGTGACGATGTTTTGGAAGTTTTTGATGAAAGGTTTACTGTTTTTTGTAGAGAAAAACAAAGTTATAATTATTGTTTGTCAAAAAATAATAAAGCACAATTTATTTTAGCAGATGATATGGCATTATCTTTAAATGTGAAGTTTACGGAATCTAAAACAAAAATCTGCAATAATGTTGTAAAAATATCACAATCACAAAAAAAGGAATTAAAAAAATTATATAAATATTATACCTGTATAGTGTGTAAGTATAATGGAGCATTAAGAAAATCAAATAATATAGGTTGTTTCTTTAGAACAGACAAAGAAGCAATTATAGATGAAAATAAAAGAAAAATTTCTTTAATAGATTTGTCTTTAATTGCAAACTCTTTTTGTGCAGATAAATCTTTTACATATATAATGATAAAACTTTTTTTTAAAGTGTTGAATAGTTACGGTTTTATTGTAACGGATAGGTTGCATATAGGTATTTGCGCTGCTTTATTAAATAAAAAAGTTTATATTCTCGATAATAAGTATAAAAAATTATCAAATGTGTTGGAAAATTCTATGTCTAAATATCCTAATGTAAAATTATATAATAATATTAGTGAATTAATAAATGAAATTGATAAATTTAATTCAAGTAACAAAAAAAATAAAGCAAGAATAAATATATTATCTTTTAACGAATTTGTTAATGAATGGAAAAGTGTAAAGCAAAATTTCGGACTTGAAAAAATATATTGGAGTGAAATATAATGACTGATAAAATAAAAAAATTTATAGATTGTAATTTCCCGGTAAAAACATGTAATTTAAGATGTCATTACTGTTATATAACACAAAATAGAGATTTTGATAAAGAATTGCCAAAGTTTAAATATTCGCCTGAACATATTGTAAAAGCTCTTTCTAAAGAGCGTTTAGGTGGAGTATGCGGTATAAATATTTGTGGAGAAGGAGAAACACTTTTACCACCGGAAATAATTCCTATAACATTAGGTTTATTACAACAAGGTCATTATGTTAATTTAATAACGAATGGTACAATAACTAAAAGATTTGAACAATTGTGTGAATTTCCTAAAGATTTATTATCTCGTTTGTTTATAAAATTTTCTTTTCAATTTTTAGAACTTAAAAGATTAAATTTGTTTGAAACATTTGTTAAAAATGTTCACAAAATAAGAAATGCTAAAATATCTTTCACTATTGAAATCACACCAAATGACGAGCTAATACCATATATAGAAGAAATTAAGCGATTTTCTATCGAAAACTTTGGAGCTCTACCTCATATTACCGTTGCAAGAAATAACAGGAAGAAATTACTTCCGATACTTACAAACTTAAGTAGGGAAGAATATAAAAAAGTTTGGAATCAATTTGATTCCATAATGTTTGATTATAAAATGAAATGTTTTAATGTTAAAAGAAAAGAGTTTTGTTATGCAGGAGTATGGACTGCTTTTCTAATGATGGGAACAGGGGAATTAAAACAATGTTATTTAGGAAAAACAATAGATCCGAATATTTATGAAGATATTAACAAAAAAATAGATTTTTCAAAACCTGTAGGATATTATTGTCCGGAGGCACATTGTTTTAATTCTCATGCTTGGCTTGCATTCGGTGATATTCCCGAACATGCTGCACCTACTTATGCACAAATAAGAAACAGAGTATGTAATGACGGAACTGAGTGGTTACAGCCCAAAGTTAAGAGTTTTTTCAGTTCAAAGTTATGCGAATCTAATGAAATGATAGCACACGGTAAAGCTCCGTCATTTATTAAAAGATTTTTTGTAAAATTAAAGTATAAATTAATTGAAAAATATTTGAAAAAACAAGAATATTAGTTGAGATTTAAGCATTATATGTTAAATTTTAATTCTGTTTGTTTATTTTTGTTCTTAAAATACTAAGATAGTCTTTAAATTCCTGTTGTTTGTTAGTCCTTCCGAAATTATCATTATGTAATCTTCTTTTTGAAATTACAACAGGTATCTTTTTAATGTTGATATTTTTTTGTTTCAGTCTTATTTGAAAATCTATAATTTCTCCTGATTTTAAAGATTCGTTGAAAGTTCCTATTTTTTCAAAAACATTCCTTTTTATTAAAGATGCCCCTGCCAACATTCCGAAATAATTATCGGTTCTTGCTTTTAATTTTGTCTTGTCCGTATCGGATAATTCGGGAGATATGAAATCTTGTGTCATGCCGAAAACTGCCTCAATACTTGTATCTTTAATAAATTCATTATATAATGCAAATATTGAATTTTCATTCAGAATATCGTCCGCGTCTATGTATAAAATATATTCTCCGGAAGCAAAATTAAGCCCTGCATTTCTTGTTTTACTTATACAGGAAAAATTTACTTCCGCAACTTTGCAACAAAATTCTTGAGCTATCTGTTTTGTATTATCCGTACATGAATCACAAACAACAATTATCTCAATATCTTTTATATTTTGTTTTCGTATACTTTCAATGGTTTCTCTAATATATTTTGAAGCATTTTTGGCAGCTATTATTACCGATATCATTTGTTTAAAATCCTTTTTCTTAATAAATTCATAATATAATTTGAATATTTTGTGTTTTTTATTAAAGTTATATTATTACCGTGCAATCTTCTTATATAAAAAATTGTATCAACAAAATGACTGACATTTGTTCCGTTTTCCGATATTCTGTAAATAAATTCAGTGTCTTCGCCCGTTTGGAATTTTTCGTCAAAATTTCCATATAGTTTAAAAATAGATTTTTTTATTAATGCACTCGGTAAATATTTTTTATCCGCTTTCTCCAATTCTTTTTCTAAAACGGCTTTTTTACAAATTTTAAGTTCTTTTCTTTCGAAAAAATTTTCATATTTTGTAAATACAATTTCACAATCAGGGTGTTCTTTAAAATATTGTATTTGAGTATTTATTTTTTCCGGTAGCCAATAGTCGTCCGAATCACAAAATGCTATATATTCACCGTTTGAATTTTCAATTGCCAAATTTCTTGCAAAAGGTATTCCTTTG
>NZ_CACWEU010000187.1:0-2777 GCF_902760015.1 Candidatus Ruminimicrobium bovinum | reverse complement strand
TGTATAGGAGCATAATCATTCAAAGCTTTTGTCATAGGTGCCAAGCAGTTTGTTGTACAAGAAGCAGCTGATATGATTTTATCCTCTTTCTTCAAGATTTTATGGTTTACATTGTAAACGATTGTAGGTAAGTCATTTCCTGCAGGAGCGGAAATAACAACTTTTTTAGCACCTGCATCAATGTGAGCTTGTGCTTTTGCTTTCGATGTATAAAAACCTGTACATTCCAAAACAACGTCAACACCTAATTTTCCCCAAGGTAATTCGTTTGCTTTAGGAATTGCATAGATTGTAATTTCTTTTCCGTCAACGGTTATTGAACCGAATTCTTTAACCGTTTTTCCGTCTTCTGCCAATACCGCTTCTTTATATGTTACGGTGTGTTTTGCTTCTTCACCGAATTTTCCGCAATATCCGCCTTGTGCCGAATCATACTTTAACAAGTGAGCCAACATTTTAGGACTTGTTAAATCGTTGATAGCAACAACTTCATAACCTTTTGCACCAAACATTTGTCTGAATGCCAATCTTCCAATTCTTCCGAAACCGTTAATTGCAACTTTAACTGCCATTTTTTTGCCTCCGAATTATTATTTTAAAACGACATTACTTTAAACTGTATTTAAGAAATGTTATAAAAATATGATAAAAAATGCAAGTAAAATTTTTCAGAGCAAAATTTTAGCTGAGAAGCTGAAAAGCTGAGCAGCTGAGAAGATTAACGACAACGACATAAACAGCAATACCACTCACATAATTTCATCCCGCAATGAGAGAAAAAAAATAATTTGCACAAAACAATTAAAAATTTTGTATAATTCAAAGTATTATGAAAATAAAATTTTATTTATTATCTTTAATCGGTTTGATGTTTTTTATTACGGGTTGTAATACGGTCCCTTTAACCGGAAGAAGCCAGTTGATTTTAAGCAGTGAAGCGGAAGAAGTTGCAGCAGGTGCAACAAGTTACGGGCAGTATTTGGCAGAATCAAAAATTTCAACTAATAAAACAAATACCGCTCTTGTAAAAAAAGTAGGGCAAAAAATAGCTGCAGCTTCAGGTTATAACTACGACTGGGAATTTAATTTATTGGAAAGTGATGAAGCAAATGCATGGTGTCTTTCCGGCGGCAAAGTGGCGGTATATACGGGAATTTTACCTTATACCAAAACAGAAGCAGGGCTTGCAACCGTTATGGCACATGAAATAGCACACGCAATAGCACGTCACGGTGCGGAAAGGTCGGCACAGTCAAACCTTTTTCAATACGGGCTTGCACTTGCGAATGTAAAACTTGAAAATAACCCTAACAGAGAACTTATAATGTTAGGTGTAAATGTGGCAGGTAATGTAGGTGTAATACTTCCTTACAGCAGAAAACATGAATCCGAAGCCGACTATATGGGACTTATCCTGATGGCAAAAGCAGGATATGACCCGAGGGAAGCAATAAAATTTTGGCAAAGAATGGCTGCCGCGGGCGGAGGTTCGCAGGGCGGACTTTCGGACTTTTTATCAACACATCCTTCCGACGAAAAAAGAATAGCGGACATACAAAAACATTTACCGGAAGCTTTGAAATACTATAACAAATAAAAATTGCAAAGCAATTTTTATTTGTCGGTTTAGAGCTGAGAGCTAAGGGCTGAGAGTTTAACGGCAACTGAAAAACTTTTAAAAATTTCTTTTGAAGCACGACTTGGAGCCGCTTATGAGTGCAGAAAATTTTAGAGTAAAAAACTATAAATTTTAAAAGTTTTTTAAAGCGACACTGTTTGAAGAAAAATCCGTCTACATTTAGATGTTAGGATTTTTCAAGTTGTCGTTTGGCTTTAAAATTTTCAAGCGAATGGCAACACTGAGTGCAAAAAAGAGAATTTTTAAAAACGAAACGACATAGATTGCCGCGCCGATTTAATCGGCTCGCAATGACATAACGACAGTTGAGGGCTGTGTTGTTGGACGTGAGTTTAACGACAACGGCAGCTTAAAGCTTAAAGCCGAGTGATTTTTTTTGTGCTTTTATAATTTCCGCAATTCCTGTTTTGGCGGCATCCAACATTTTATCCAAATCTTTTCTTGTAAAGGCATGTCCTTCGGCTGTTCCCTGAACTTCAACAAGATCGCCGTTATCAAGCATTACAACGTTCATATCAATATCGGCAACATTATCTTCTTTGGCCGATAAATCAAGCACCATTTTATCACCCACAAAACCTACACTGACCGCACCCAAAAAACCTTTTAACGGTATTTCATCAATTAATTTTTGCTTTTTTAATTTTTCAAGTGCCAAAGCCAATGCAACAAAACCGCCGTTAATTGATGCCGTTCTTGTTCCGCCGTCGGCTCTTATAACATCACAATCTATGGTTATTGTTCTTTTACCTAATTTTTTTAAATCCACACATGCTCTTAAAGAACGTCCGATAAGCCGCGATATTTCCTGTGCTCTGCCGTTTTGTAATTTTTTTCTTGATATTCTTTCGTTACAGGAACGCGGCATCATTGAATATTCTGCGGTAAGCCAACCTTGTTCTTTTTTTTCGGCCTCTATAAAAGGCGGAACTTTTTCCTCAACGGTTGCAACACATAGAACTTTTGTTTCCCCTAAAGAAAACAAACATGAACCTTCGGTATGTTTTAAATAATTTTTTTCTATTTTAATTTTTCTCATAAAATTTTTCCCTTAATTTATTTTTGACAATTTTATAAAAAAAAGAAATAAATTAAAAGGTTTTGAAAAAATATAAAACAAAAAAGCTACCATAAGTTA
>NZ_CACWEU010000186.1:0-6128 GCF_902760015.1 Candidatus Ruminimicrobium bovinum | reverse complement strand
ATAATAATATTTTAATTCTTCATTGTCCGGATTTTCTCCCCAATTAAATACACTGAACGGCCACATACCCGAAGAAAACCATGTATCCAAAACATCGTTATCCTGAACCAAATGTGTGTTACCGCAATGAGGACATTTTGCAGGAGTATCCTGTTCAACTATAGGAGGACAATTTGTTTTGTTTCCTTTTTCATCAACACAATAATAAACCGGAATTCTGTGTCCCCACCAAATTTGACGGCTTATACACCAATCTCTTAAATTATCAAGCCACAATGTATAAGGTTTTTTCCAGGATGCAGGATAAAATTTAACTTTATCGTCTTTTGCTGCCTGTGATGCTCTTTTAGACATTTCTTCAACTTTTAAAAACCACTGTTCCGACATTATCGGTTCTATTGTTGTCCCGCATCTGTAACATTTGCCTACGGAGTGATTATAATCTTCCGTTTTTATAAGGTATCCCTGTTCCTGTAAATCCGCAACAATTTGTTCTCTTGCGGCTTTCGCAGACATTCCCTTATACTTTGCAACCAAATCGGTCATATTACCGTTTGAATCTATAACCTCAAGTATTTCAAGGTTATGTCTTCTTGCTATTTCATAGTCAACCGCATCGTGTGCAGGGGTAACTTTTACGGCTCCTGTTCCGAACTGCATATCAACAATGTAATCGGCAACTATTTTTATTTCTCTGTTAACCAAAGGAAGAATTATTGTTTTACCTACAATTTTCTTATATCTTTCATCGTTAGGATTAACCGCAACGGCAGTATCACCTATCATAGTTTCAGGTCTTGTTGTTGCAACCGTTAAAAAATCGTCCGAATCTTTTATAGGGTATTTTATATACCATAAATTACCTTTTTCGGGAGTATATTCAACTTCAATATCGGATAATGCCGTATTGCATCTGGGACACCAATTTACTAACCTTTTTCCTCTGTAAATTAAACCTTTATCGTAAAATTGTTTAAATGCTCTTTTAACGGCCTTCGAACATGCCTCGTCCATAGTGAACCTTGTTCTGTCCCAATCAAGCCCGCAACCGAGTTTTTTCAATTGGTTCAAAATAGTGTCACCTGTTTTCTGTCGCCACTGCCACATTTTTTCCAAAAATTTTTCTCTGCCCAAATCATATTTCGTTTTGCCTTCTTTTTTAAGTAACTTTTCTACAACATTTTGAGTTGCGATTCCGCCGTGATCGGTCCCCGGAACCCATAAAGTATTATAACCTTGCATTTTTTTAAACCTGATAATTGCATCCTGCAAGGAATTATTTAACGCATGCCCCATGTGTAAAGACCCGGTAACGTTCGGCGGAGGTATAACTATTGTAAAAGATTTTTTATTTTTATCCGGTTTTGAAGAAAAAGTTTTATTTTCAATCCAATATTTTACCCATTTTTCTTCTACTGTTTTTGCATTATAAACTTTATCCATTTCCATTATTTATTTATCCTTTTCTAATTGCTACGTATTTTCCAGTCACTCCCATCTACTTTCTTTTCGGCATCGGGGTTACCAAGTTGTGCCGCGGTTTTAAAATAATCTTGTGCCTGTGACAATAAACCTCTTTGTTCATAGATAAGCCCCATTTCATATAAAGCAAGGTCATGTGCACCGTTTATTTTCAACAATCTTTCCCAAATTTCTATTGCATCATCAATTCTGCCTTCCTGTTTATAAAACAAACCCAATTCATACAAAGGAGTTTGACATTCAGGCCAAACTTCCAAAGATTTTTTAAAATATTTTTCCAAGTTTGCTTTATTGCCTAATTTACCGTAACAATAACCCATAATATAATAAATATCGCCTAATGTGTATTTGTCCTGTTTCATAAGTTCTTCGTCGTGCTGTATATTTTTATGAAATATTACAAGTGCTTCCTTATATTTTCCGGTTTCTGCCAATTTATAACCTCTTTTTATTTCTCTTTCAGGAAAATGAAAGCTTTTATCATCATATTCACCTTCGGATGTTCCGTTTTTCCTTTTCATTGCCAATTCCTGTGAAATGGTCATCGTTGAATTAACCGTTCCCGGTTCAAAATAATAACCTTCGGGAACATCTTCTCCGTAACAAAACACACACCCGCAAAACACGACACTTGCTACCAATAAATACAATTTTGTTCTTTTCATTTTTTTACCTCTTTAAAAAACTTTGTTCCAAACAGAACCGTTTTCCATACACAAATAAATTTTAATTTTATTACTATATTTTTTTATTCTTTCAACAATAGTTTTATAAATATTTACACGTTGTTGCTCAATATACCTTAACTTAGTTCCATCCAATAATAATTCTCCGTTAAGAATTTTATTTTCCGGAAATCTGTTTTCTATTGTTTTTTTTAATTCAACTGGCATTCTGAAAGAGCCGATACTTATCCATTTTATATATTTTTCATCTATAAAATCAAATATCGCATCTACGGTGTCCGTATATCCTTGTTTCCAATCGTCATACAATATAACAGGATCAAAATGAAAAGCCGTGCTAAAACCCGCCTTAACACATTTTTGTGCCGCGGTAAGCCGTGCTTGCAAACCGGGCGTTAAATATTCGTTTTCTTTTATCATTTGCCGTGAATTTACCGACCATGCGACAACTATATTTTCGGTTCCGCCTGCTTTAAGCAAATTATCTATATTTACGCTTTTTGTTTTAAATTCAAAATCAATACCGGGTCTTTGTTTAAAAAAATTTACAATATTATTTGAAAACAACGTAATATCATCAAAGACCAAAGAATCAGTCCATTCCCCGCTGCCGACTCTCGGATTATCAAAAAAATTACTTTTAACCGGAATAATTTTATCATCAGTTAAAAAATCATCTATATTTGCGGGCAATATAATTCCTGCCGCATTTTGATAACCCTGTAAAAAGCAATAAGCACAATCATAAGGGCAGCCGAAACCTATGTTTATCAAAGAATAATTACAACAAACTACATTTTTCGTGCACGGACACTTTTTAAAAAAATCAAATTTTTCATTAACTATAAATAAATTTTCACGTCTGTTATTATATTTTTGTATTGAAAATTTATTTTCTTTCAAATAACTTTTTAAACTTTCTATTTGACTGAAGTTTGCATTTTTATAAATATTTTTAACTCTGTCAAAAAGCTGTGAATTTAAAACATCCTTAGTATAAAAAACATTTTTCGGAACAAACTTTATGTTATCAAATTTAACTTTATTATCATCATCAATATCAACATCAGGCAAATAAAAGCTGTCTTTCTTTACACTTTTAAACGAATTCGGATATCTTATGCTTAACAATTGCTTTTTTATATCCTCATATCGCTTAGACAATAATAATCCGTAAATTGTTTCATAAGAAATATTTTCTCTTTTACTTATTTCAAAAAATAATCTTGATATTTCTCTTATTTTATTTACACCGAACAGCGGAAATTTTTCATTTAAAAAAGATTTAATAAATAAATTCTTGTTGTTCATTTTTTATAAAATTTATTATGGAAGCAGAAATATCTTTTCTTGCTTTGGCAATTTTTGTTTTTTCCGAAGATTCAAGTTTATTTTCAAAAGGTTCTTTTTCCCCTACGATATCGGTAACATAAAATACGGCTATTGCTTTTTTATTTATCGATGAAGCTGCAGAAAAAACTGAAGAACATTCCATATCAACAACATTTATTTTATTTTTTTGAAACCATTCTTTATATTTTTTTTCCAAAACTATGGAACTTGTTGTTACACACTTTACCTGCTTTATATCGGATTCCTTAACTTTTGAAAGATAATCGTTTAATAACGGCGTAGACGGATAATAAGAATCGGGATTTCTTTTCATTTCAAGCATTTCTGAAAAGCTTTCAAAATTAAAAACTTTTTTTACTACAACATGGTCACCTATTGATACTTCTTCACAACCGCCGCAACTTCCGAATAGAATTATATTTTCACATTTGGTTTCTTTCAAATAAAGAACAATATCTCCGACTAAAAAATTATTTTTTATAGAAATGACCGTTACTTTATCATAATTATTTATTTTTGTAAAAAAACCGTTATATGTTTGCGACTGACCTAATTTTGAAAATAAATTTTGGTCCGAATTTTGGCAAATAATACAATTTTTTTGAATATCGTCGGTTTTTATACCAAAATAATCCAATAATTCAGTCATTTTACCCCCTTTAAACTACAAATTGCCGTTAATGGTGGTGGCAATGTCCACCGCAACAACAGCTTCCTTTGTTATTAGCACCGCAGGAACTATCGAAACAAGCATCGGAATTAGCACTTGAAGAAAACATTGATATTTGTTTTTCAACTTCTTCACTTTTACATTTAGGACATTTTATTTTTTCTTTATCTATCGAGAAAACAATTTTTTCAAATCTTGTATTACATTTTTTGCAGATATATTCAAAAAGAGGCATATTATCTCCCTTGTGCTTTTTCAACAACAACTTTGTTACCTTTTATATTACTGTTATTTAAAGCATCTATAACTTTTTGTGCAACATCTTTTGGAACTTCAACAAAAGAAAATTTATCAAAAATATCAATTCCGCCGACAACACTACCGTTTAATCCCGTTTCACCGGCAATTGCACCTACAAAATCCCCAGGACGAATATTTTTACTTTTACCTATATTGATAAATAATCTTGTCATACCGGCTTGCCTTGCAGAACCAAACTTTCTGTTTTTATTCCCGGCTTTTTTTCTTCTATCGTTTTGAAAATAAGTTTCATGAACATTCAAATCAATATCTTCATTATGTTTTTCCGCATTTTCTTCTTTTAACATCATCTCAAATAAAGTTGCCGCAACATCTATCGAAGTAATATTATCCGTTATTAAAGATTCTATTTTAGGAATATATTTTTCTGCCGTATCATTTTTTAAATTTTCTTTTATTTTCTCCATAAAAGATGAAATTCTTATATTTTCAACATCGGCAAGCGACGGAACGGGAAACCTTTTTATTGAAACTTTAGTATATCTTTGAATATCTCTTAATTTATAAATATCCCTGCCTGAAATTAAGCTGAATGCCTTTCCCGTTCTTCCGGCTCTTCCCGTTCTTCCTATTCTGTGAACATAAGATTCTATATCCTGCGGAATATCATAATTGAATACGGCTTCAACTTCATCAACATCTATTCCACGAGCCGCAACATCCGTGGCAACAAGAATTTCTATTTTACAGTTTCTAAATTTATTCATTACTCTGTCACGTTGAGTTTGGCTCATATCACCGTGAATTGCATCTGCGGAATATCCCCTCGTTTGTAATTGAGCGGTAACTTCATCAACCTTCTTTTTTGTATTACAAAATATCAATGATAATTTAGGAGAATACATATCCAAACATCTTGATAATGCCTCAACTTTTTGATGCTCCCTAACTTCACAATACAACTGTTCCGTCAACGGAACGGTTAATTTTTCATGAACAACTTTTATATTCTCCGGCTGAATTTGATACTTTTTTGTTAAATTTAAAAATTCTTTAGGCATTGTTGCCGAAAAGAAAACCGTTTGCCTTTCTTCCGGCAACGATTTAAGTATTAATTCTATATCATCGATAAAACCCATATCAAGCATTTCATCGGCTTCGTCCAAAACTACTATGGAAGTATTTTCAAGTTTTAAAGTTTTTCTTTCTATATGGTCTATAATTCTTCCCGGTGTTCCTATTACAATTTGTGTTCCTCTTGCAAGTGCTGCCATTTGCCTTGTTATAGGTTGCCCGCCGTAAACAGGAACAATATTTATTCCTCTTTTATATTTTGCAAGTGCCTGCAGTTCACCGGCAACCTGAATGGCAAGCTCTCTTGTGGGGCACATTATAAGTGCTTGTGTATTTTTACTTTTAGGATTTACTTTTTCAAGTATGGGAATACCGAATGCTGCGGTTTTACCCGTTCCCGTTTGTGCCTGCCCTATAATATCCCTGCCTTCTATCATTTTGGGAATAGCCAAAGATTGTATCGGTGTTGCTTCTTCAAAACCCATATCCGCAACAGCTTTTAATATTTCCTGACTTATATTAAGTTCACTGAATTTTAGTTTTTCCATTGATGCTCCTCAGCCAAAATATGTTTTACTTCTTCCAAATTCACATCCGTATTT
>NZ_CACWEU010000185.1:0-6595 GCF_902760015.1 Candidatus Ruminimicrobium bovinum | reverse complement strand
AGTTCTGTTATCTTCTTTACTTTGCGCCAGGAAATGATTTTCCGGAATTAATTTTGCTATTTCCGGGTCTGCCATTGCCTGTTCAATTGTTAAATCCTTTTCCCTTATTTGTGTGTCGATAGGTGTTAAATCAACACTCGTATTAACCAAACAAAATTCAAGAAGTGCCGTTTTACCTATAAGTTCTTTTGCCCTTGCAGGATCTTTAATACCCGGCAACTGAACCACTATCCATTTATCACCTTGTTTTGCGATTAAAGGTTCCGCAACACCGAACTGATCGATACGGTTTCTGATAACTTCAACCGCTCTGTCAACGGCATCTTTAATACTTACGGTTTCATCCAATTTTGAAGAATCCACCTCCAATAAAAGATGAGTTCCGCCTCTTAAATCCAACCCTAAATTTAATGTTTTTGTAATAATAGGGTCTTTTTCTCTTTCTGCTTTTACTTTTTCTTCTTCCGTCATTTGCGACCATTCAAACGTGGGATATAAAAAATATCCGGAAAGAATAATCAACAAAGCTGTTACGATGAATCTAAAACCAAGTTTGTTCATTAGAGTAATTTCCTTTCATTTATTATTAATTCAAACTTACAATTCAAATATTTTGCCGCCTCTCTGCACATTGTCATTCTGTCCATAAAAATTTCAAAGTATTCTATAACCTGTGAAATTTTCGTATCAATATTCAAATGCAAAGATATTGTTTTTTTCTTTTTATTTACATCCAAAAAAGACCTGTCAACAGCATAATTAACCCTGTCGTGAATATCAAAAGAACCTGCATTGGCATTTCTAACCCTTGTTTTATGAACGTCGGATTTATCAGCCAATATTAAAGCTGCCGCTACGGGGTTAACCGGTTCGCCTATATTTTCTTCATGGTTGCCTACTGCCGAAACAACCAAAGCAACTTCATCTGGCGTAAAACCGATATATCTTAAAATATGCATTGAAATTAAACCTGCCGACTGCCCGTGCGACTGTCTGTTGACAACATTACCTATATCATGGACATACCCGGCAATTGCGGCAAGTTCCTGTAATCTTTTAGGATAATCCAAAGACCTTAAAATATTTTCGGCAACGGATGAAACAAGACTTACATGCCTGTAACCGTGTTCGGTATAACCTATTGCACCCAAATAATCGTTTGCCGCCTGAATAAAACTGTCAAACATTTCATTTTTCTTTACATCTTTCAATGTAACATTTGATAGTTTTAATTCTTTTATGTTCATTTATTTTTTTATTATTTCCGGTGTAACCGCATCATTTTTATTCTGCGGCAATATTACACTTGCTATTGTTGATTTTACTATTTTTACACGAACATTATCGTTAATTTTTGCCTCAACAACATCGGCATTAACCGAAACTACCGTTGCATATAAACCGCCGGAAGTTATTATTTTATCATCTTTTTTTAAAGCATCCAACATTTTTTGATGTTCTTTTCTTTGTTTTTGTTGAGGACGAACCAAAAACAAATAAAAAAACACAAATATTATAAGCAGCGGCATTAAACCGCCGAATGCACCGCCTGCACCTGCCGGGGCACCGTCGGCAAATACATTACCGCTTAATAAACAAAGCGAAAATAAAACCGTATAAAATTTTAACATAACAACCTCGTTTTAACTACAGCTGATAAGCTGAGTAACTGAAAAGTTTAAAATTTAACAACAATAACAAATTACAAACAAATTTTTAACTACTTGGATTCCCGACAAAAGCATTCGGGAATGACACCTTTTTTCTATACTTCCATACATCTATACATCCATTCTTCAAAAATTGCTTCAGCAATTTTTATAGTATTTTTCAAAGAAAGCTTTTTTGGCTTCATAAAAATTATCGTTTTCTATAGCTTTTCTAATAATATCCGTTAATTTTAGCATAAAATTTACGTTATGTAAAGACAGCAAAGTAAGTGCCAATATTTCCTGACTTCTAAACAAATGGTTAATATATGCCTTTGTATATCCTTTGCAAGCCTGGCAATCACATTCGGGGTCCAACGGTTCGAATTTATCTTTATATTCCCCGTTTTTTATATTTATTTTTCCGTAAGTTGTAAATGCCTGTCCGTTTCTGCCGTTTCTTGTAGGAATAACACAGTCGAACATATCTATTCCCCGTTCAATGCAATTCCAAATATCTTCCGGCATTCCCACGCCCATTAAATACCTTGCTTTGTTTTCCGGTAAATAAGGTGCCGTATTTTCAACAACTTTTATCATTTCTTCTTTTGATTCTCCGACCGAAACTCCGCCTATGGCATAACCGACAAAATCGATATCCTGCATACGCATGGCACTTTCTTTTCTTAAATCGTCATAAACGGAACCCTGCACTATACCGAAAAGGGCTTGAGTTTTGTAACTGTCATCTTTATAAAATTCTTCTTTACATCTTTTTGCCCAGTTCAAACTCATAAGCATTGAATTTTTTGCATAAGAATGAGTTGCGGGATACGGTGTACATTCATCAAAACACATAATAATATCGGCGCCTATTGCCTTTTGTATCTGCATTGAAATTTCAGGCGATATAAAATGCTTTGAACCGTCTATATGTGACTTAAACCAAACACCTTCTTCTTTTATTTTTCTGAAATCGTTTAAACTGAAAACCTGAAAACCGCCGGAATCGGTAAGCATGGGCTTGTTCCACGAATTGAACTTTTGTATTCCGCCCGCTTTTTTTATTATTTCAAGCCCCGGTCTTAAATAAATATGGTATGAATTTGCCAAAATTATTTGCGCCGTAGTTTGTTTTAATTGTTCGGTAGAAATTGATTTTACCGCACCGAGCGTTCCGACAGGCATAAAAACAGGTGTATTTATAACACCCCTTGTAGTGTATAATTTACCTGTTCTTGCACAACATTGTGAAGATTTTTTTAACAGTTCAAAATTTCCGCATTGCATTATAAAAACCTGTATCCGTTTATAAAAAGTAAAAAATTGCAACCTAAAACTTTAGCCGCTTTGCTGCAATAAACCGTTCTTGTAGTAAATATTTCAAAATATTCCATAATGGAACAAATATCGGTATCTATTTCCAAATTTAAAGCAATTTCCTTTTTAGCATAAGAAACCTTTATTTCCGTATTTTTACAAGCCGCAATTACTTTAGAATGCACATCTTTGTATTCTTTTTTTGTTCCTCTTAACCTTTGGCAGCGAACATCACTTTTATCGCCCAAAACAACTGCTGCGGCAATAGCGGTAGGCGGCAACATTTGCTTTTCTTCGTGGCTGCCTACAGCACCGAAAATTTCAAACAAATCACTGTTATATCGTTCCTCTTTTATATCCAAACTGCTTAAAATATGCGTTACAATCATTGCGGAACTTTGCGCATGATTTTTTTTTGAAACCAAATTACCTATATCGTGTAAGAAACCGGAAATTTTTGCAAGTTCCTGAACTCTTTTTGTATATTTCAATTTTTTTAAAATAAATGCCGCTCTTTCCGCGGTAAACAAAGCATGCTCGACATTATGTTCTTTATATCCCATCTTTTCAAACATATAGTCAGAATATTTTATGTAGGTTAATATTTCTTTATTTTTTTTTATGGTATCAAAATTTAATAACATATTTTACATTTTATCGGGAGCAGAAACACCGAGTAAATTTAAACCTTTTGAAATAATTATTGAAACGGCTTTTATAAGCTGAATTCTTGCTTTTTCCAAATTTTTATCTTCACATAAAACTCTGCATTTTTCATAAAAGCCATGGTAAATATCCGCCGTTTCCATTAAGTATGTGGTTAAATGATGAGGACTTTTTGTTTTATCACATATAAGTAACACATCTTCAAAAGAAATAAGTTTTTTTATCAAATCACGTTCCTGTTTTGTAGAAAGCAACGATAAATCGGCATCGGAAGAATCTTCTTTATATTCTTTTAAAATAGACTGACACCTTGCATTAACATATTGAACGTAAAATACCGGGTTTTCGCTTGTCTGTTTTTTTGCAAGTTCCAAATCAAATTCAAGTTGAGAATCCGGAGCCCTTAACAAAAAGAAAAATCTGCATGCATCGGTTCCAACTTCATCAAGAACATCTTTTAAAGTTATAAATTGTCCGCTTCTTGTTGACATTGCCACGGGCTGTCCGTTACGAACAAGAGAAACAAGTTGATATAAAATAACTTTTAATGCTTCTTTTTTCTGCCCCAACATTTGAATTGCAGCCATAATTCTTGCAACATAACCGTGATGGTCGGCACCCCATAAATTTATAACTTCCGCGAATTTTCTTTCGTATTTATTCTTATGGTATGCTACATCGGATGCCAAGTATGTGTACCTGCCGTCGGTTCTCCTTAAAACTCTGTCTTTGTCGTCGCCGTAAAGAGTGGATTTAAGCCACAATGCACCATCCTGTTCGAAAGCATAACTTTTTTCTTTTAAATACTCACAAACTTTATCAACTTCGGTTTTACCGTCTGCATCTTTATCGAAAGCTATTTTTGATTCAGAAAACCAACTGTCAAATTCCACACGAAACTGTTGTAAATCCTTTTCTATTGTTTTTAAAATTCTTGTATGTGCTTCTTTTTTAAAATCTATTTCATTTATGTTTTTACCTTCGGTTATTAAATCTTTGGCAATATCTTTAATATATTCTCCCTGATAACCTTCTTCCAAAAACGGAATATCTTCACCTTTTAATTGTCTGTATCTTATCTCGGCAGATTTTCCCAAAACATTCATTTGGTTACCTACATCATTAAGATAATATTCTTTTACAACATTGTAACCGAGATGTTTTAAAATTCTTGCCAAGCTGTCACCTATTGCAGCCCCCCTGCCGTGACCTATATGCAAAGGTCCCGTCGGATTTGCCGAAACAAATTCAACCATTATTTTTTCTTTTTTTATATTTTGTTGTTTTGCATAATCCTGTTTTTTATTAAGTATTTCATTTAATTGTTCATGCAAAAAAACATCCGTAAAATGTAAATTTATAAAACCGGCACCTGCAATTTCCGCCGTTTTTATAATATCTTCAAACTTTTTTAAAATTATTTCAATAATTTCGGTTGCCAAATTTCTCGGGTTGGTTTTTATTTTTTTTGCAAGGACCATTGCCGCATTTAATGCGAGGTCGGCATTAATATTTTTAGGCGGAACCTCAACAACAAAATTAACCTGTTCCGTTATTCCTTTTGTTTTTGCAAATTCATTTATTATATTTTTAAGTTCGTGTTCAAAATTAAATTTTAACATTTTGCTTTTCCTTATATTTAATCCTGTTATTATATCATTAAAAAATTTGCTCCGCAAATTTTTTAGGTTATCGGGTGATAACTACAGCTGAGGAGCTGAGGGCTGAGAGATGAGAATTTAACGACAACGGAAAAACTTTTAAAAATTTCTTTTGAAGCACGACTTGGAGCCGCTTATGAGTGCAGAAATTTTTAGAGTAAAGAACTATAAATTTTTTAAAGTTCTTTAGTGCGACACTGTTTGAAGATTTTTCCGTCTTCCTATAGTCGTTAGGAAAAATCAAGTTGTCGCACGGCTTTAAAAATTTCAAACGATTGGCGACACTGAGTGCAAAAAAGAGAATTTTTAAAAACAAAACGACATAGATTGCCACGACCGCTAAAGCGGTCTCGCAATGACATAACGGCGGCTGAGGGCTGAGCGTTGATTTTTGGTAAAAAAAATAATATAATTAACAGATTGTTAAAAACAAAATGGAAGGATGGCCGAGTTGGTTTATGGCACTAGTCTTGAAAACTAGCGTAGGGCTTCCCTACCGGGGGTTCGAATCCCTCTCCTTCCGTTTTTTTATTTTTATGATGCGGATAGTAAATCTTTTATCATGTCGGCTTGTGAAGTTTTTTCTTTCAACATATCACTTTCATCTAAGTTATCAAATACAAGTTTATTAATTTCTTTCTCCGATTTTGTTATATTGTGTTTTCTTTCAAAATTATTTATTATTTCTTTGTCATTATGTTCAGGATTTGAAAATTCAGCATTATATAATTCTTCCAGTAATATATTTTTTATTAAATCCGTATCATCAACTTTTATTTCTCCTTTTGAAAATACGGTCAAAAAATTAATACCGTCATTATTTTTTTGAATTTTATATTTTATAATTTCTCCGTCTCTGTATTGTAAAAGAAAATTGCCTTTTCTTTCTTTTTTAACAGGTTCATATTTTATATCAAGCACCATCAAATTTATATTATTATTTTCGGCCCATTTTTGTAATTGAGGTGTAAATTGCTCACGATTTATAATTAACTGTTGATTTTGTTTTTGCCTTTTACCGAAAAATATTTTCGGTATAACATTATTTATATTGTTTAAAAGAGAATAATCATTATCATAAGCCGGAACATCAATTTCTACGGTTTTTGCTTTTTGCAGTTCCGTTTCAAGTTCTTCTTCTATATCCAAGCGAACGGATGCAATTTTATTTAACAGTTCTTCTTTTTCTTTTGATGATATTTTATTTTTTTCAAAAACTTTTCCACTATAATTTTGCAATTCAAAATTCAAATTACGTTCCACATCTGTTTGAATTTCAACTTCGGCATAGTAAATATT
>NZ_CACWEU010000184.1:0-5399 GCF_902760015.1 Candidatus Ruminimicrobium bovinum | reverse complement strand
TAAAAATAGGAGAGCTTGTTTATGAAAAGTTTAAAAGGAACAAAAACGGAAAAAAATTTATTACAGTCGTTTGCAGGTGAATCACAGGCAAGAAACAGATATACATTTTTTGCATCAGCCGCAAAAAAAGAAGGTTATGAACAAATTTGTGCAATCTTTACAGAAACCGCCGACAATGAAAAAGAGCATGCAAAAAGATTTTTTAAATTTCTTCAAGGCGGAGAAGTTGAAATTACCGCAAGTTTTCCTGCAGGTAAAATAGGAACAACCGTTGAAAATTTACAAGCTGCTGCCGACGGCGAAAAAGAAGAATGGTCAAAGGCATATCCCGAATTTGCAAAAATTGCAAAAGAAGAAGGTTTTGACGAAATTGCAGATGTTTTTACAGCAATAGCTGTTGCCGAAAAGGAACATGAAGCAAGATACAGAAAACTTATTGAAAATATAAAATATGAAAAAGTATTCACAAAAGACGGTGTTGTTAAATGGAGATGCAGAAATTGCGGGTATGTTTATGAATCTAAAGAAGCTTTGGATTTGTGCCCGGCATGCAATCATCCGAAATCTTTTCAGGAAGTAGCTGCGGATAATTATTAATTTTTATAAACTTTTAAGGAGTAGGAAATGGCAATCAGAGTAAGGTTTGCTCCTTCACCTACGGGAGATTTACACATAGGTGGTGTCAGGACGGCATTGTTCAATTATCTTTTTGCAAAAAAAGAAAAAGGAACTTTTATTTTAAGAATAGAAGATACCGATGAAGCAAGGTCAACGGAAGCTTCAACGGGTATTATAATAAATGCAATGAAGTGGTTAAAACTAAATTGGGACGAAGGTCCGGGAAACGAATTACCCGAATATGCGCCTTACTACCAAATGAAAAGAAAGGAACAGGGAATATATCAAAAATATATTGATATACTTCTTGAAAAAGGTTATGCATATAAATGTTACTGCACACCCGAAGAAGTTGAAAAAATGAGAGAGCAGGCACGGCTTGCAAAACAACCGCCGAAATATAACGGACATTGTGCAAATTTAACAAAACAGCAACAGGAAGAATATGAGAAACAGGGAAGAACCGCAGTAATAAGGTTTAGAATGCCTAAAGAAGGAAAAATAGAATTTGACGATATAGTTCGCGGGCATGTAAGTTTTGAAAATGCTTTGCTTGACGATTTTGTTTTGATGAAAGCCAACGGTGTGCCCACATATAATTTTGCTTGTGTAATAGACGACCATTTAATGCAAATGTCGCACGTTATAAGGGGGGATGACCATATTTCAAATACACCGAGACAAATTCACATATTTAAAGCACTCGGGTGGGAACCGCCGATATTTGCACATTTGTCAATGATACTCGGTTCCGACGGTGCAAGACTTTCAAAAAGGCACGGGCATACTTCCGTTCTTGAATACAGAAAAGAAGGATATCTTCAGGATGCTTTAATAAATTATTTGGCATTACTCGGCTGGTCAACCGAAGACAGCCAGCAATTGTTTTTCGGTAACAGTTTAATAGAAAATTTTTCATTGGACAGGTGTAATTCAAGCCCGGCAACATTTGACCCTTCAAAATTATTATGGATGAACGGTGAATATATAAGAAGTAAATCCGATGAAGAAATTTATAATTTGTTTATAGATTGGATAGAATATACAAACCAACAGGATTTAATAAAGGATTGGGATAAAGATTTACTTAAAAAAGCAATTTCGTTGGAACATGAAAAAGTAAAATTGTTAAAAGATATTCCCGGGCTTGTTGATTTCTTTTTTAAAGAGTTATCTTTTGATGAACAAGCCGTATCAAAAGTTTTATTATCGGAAACTAAAAAAGACAGCTCAAAAATTGTGTTAAACGAATGTTTAAGAAGGTTGCCTAATCAGCAGGATTTTTCACCTGAAGCACTTGAAAAATTTGCAAGGGATTTGGCAACAGAACTCGGTTTCAGTAACGGTAAAGTTTTTCATCCGATAAGGGTTGCAATTTCCGGCAGAACACAAGGTCCGAGTTTGTTTCACATGATGGAAGTTATGGGTAAAGACGAAGTTTTAAAAAGAATACAATTTACGGTAGACAAGTATTTTAATGTATAATTAATATTGGTTATAGGGTGATAGGGTTATGAGGTTATAGGTTGAACAACAAAAAACTAAAAGGTAACTTATAACCCTATAATCCATAAACCTATAACCTAAATTTGCATAGCAAATTTAAGGAGAAAAAATGGATCCGAAAGAACTTAATCAACATTTATTCAGTTTAATTTCAATGTTTGCATCCGCATGCTGGCAACAACTCGGTAAAATTCCAAACCCGGTAGATAATAAAATAACAAAGGATTTAAAATCCGCTCAGGTAACAATAGAAATGTTAACGATGTTAAAAGAAAAAACTAAAGGTAATTTAACCAAAACGGAAGAAAAACTTTTAGATGATACAATTTCCAATTTGCAAATGAATTATGCCGACGAAGTCGCAAAAGGTGACAGCCCTAAAACAGAAGAAAAACCGCAAACCGAAGAAAAAAAGTAATTTGTCGTTTTAAATTTGACTTTTTACTGAGATTTGTATTATAATACTTGTATATTATTTGCAAATAAAGGGGTTTTTTAAAATGAAAGAATTAACGGAAAAACAAAAAAAGGTTTTGGATTTTATAAAAGCATTTCATGCACAAAATGCGATGATGCCTACGGTTAGAGAAATTGCAACAAATTTTAAACTTTCAATCGGTTCAATACAACAGCATTTAAGGGGATTGTTGGCAAAAGGAGCTTTGATTAAAAGAGGTTCAATTTCAAGAGGAATAGATTTTCCGAAAAGGCAAAATTTCACACAAGTTCCTGTTTTAGGCAGCGTTCATGCCGGAACTTTTTTGGAACAAATTGAAGATGCACAGGATTATGTTTACATAAATACCGATATAACAAGAAACAGAAAATGTTTTGCTTTAAAAGTTAAAGGTGACAGTATGGAACCGTCAGGTATTTTTGAAGGCGATACCATTGTTGTTTCCGATACGGATAGTGTTCAAAACGGAGAAGTTGTCGTTGCTTTGATTGACGGAGAATCTGCAATAAAAATGTTTTTTAAAGAAAATGACAGAATATTTTTAAAATCTTCAAATCCAAAGTATCCTACAATAACGTCGGATAACATAAAAATTGTGGGTAAACTTATATATTTGGTAAGAGAATATAAAAATTGAATATGAATATTTTGTTTTCTTTTTTGATTACATTTGATATTTTATTAGGTTGTTTTGTCGGGTATTTTTTTGATATATGGAAAGGTATTATTGCAGCTGCCGTTCTTATATTCATAAATGCCGTAACATATAGAGTAATACTTAAAATTCAAAAGATTCAAAAAAACTACAAGAAAACAAATTGATTTGTTATTAAAATATGATATTTATAAGAATTCTTTTAATATTGTTTTTTGCTTTTAATATTAACTTATTATATGCCGACTTTCCGATAGGAATATACGGAGTAAATAATCCGGAAGACATTAAAACGGTTAAAGAAGCGGGGTTTGATACAATTCAAACTTATAAATCCGAACCCGAAACACTTAAATTATTGGCTGATGAAGCAGTAAAACAGAATATAAAACTTGTTATACCTTCAAGTAAAATAATTCGTAAAGAATATCAGGAAGAAATAGAAAACTGGCCAGTTCTTGCATGGTATATTTTTGATGAGCCCGACGTTGCGAAATTATCAAGAGAAAAATTGAATACATTAGACGTTAACACAAAAAACATTTTTCCTCGAGTAAAAACGGTTTTTGTTATAGGTCAGGGAAAAACGGAAATTCCTTATTACGATTTAGCCGATATTTTAATGGTTGATTGGTATCCTGTTCCTCATTTACCGTTAGAATCTTTTGGTAATCAAATACGTATTGCGAAAGATTTCTTAAATGAAATGAATTGTTCAAAAAAGGAATTATGGGCAGTAGTTCAAGCTTTTGATTGGAAAGAATTTAAACAATACAGACCCGATAATGACAGAATAGGCAGGTTCCCTACAAAAGAGGAAATACGTTTTATGTCGTATGATGCGGTTTTTAACGGAGCTACAGGGCTGTTTTATTTTATATATACTTCAAAAGGTGTTCCCTTACCGCAGTCAAAGCCGGATAATTGGAAGGATTTAAGTTCCGTTGCTAATGAAATGGCAGCGGTAAGAAATATTTTGCAAGCAAAACTTTCGGATAATCCCATAGAAATAAAAGAACCTTTAAAAGCAAAAACTTTTCTTTATAATAATGAAAAATATACATTTATAATAAATTCTGCAAATCAACCGCAAACAATTCCTAAAAAATTTTTTAAAAAGAAAAATTTTCAAGAAGTTTCATTTAACGGACAAGAACCTTCAACAAAAAAAGGTAAAAATAACTTACAACAATACGGTATAGTTATTTTTAAACAATTGAATTCTTAGCTCTAAACCATAAGCTCTTAATTAGTTTTTACACAGTAAAAATTATTCAACATCAAAATCAAAATAAGTATCAGGATATGGCTCGTTTTTTAAAGTAAAATGCCACCACTCCGAATCAATTGGTTTAAATCCTGCTTTTAACATAGCATCTCTTAAGATCTTTCTGTTTTCCTTTTGTTTCTTTGAGATTTTTTTGTAATCCGGATGGGATTTCTCTCCGAAGAAATCAAAAGTTCCTCCCATATCAACAAAACTACCGTCTTGCTTTATTATTGTTAAATCTATTGTGCTGCCTCTTGAATGTCCTGATTTTGCAGCAACATAATTGCCTGCAAGAAGATCCGATTTTTTTATATCCGGATAAAAAGATTTATTTCCTGGGTCGTTAGGATCATTTATCCAAGTAACAAAATCAGTAACGGCTTTTTGCGGTCTGTATGTATCCCAAACAAGAATTCTATAACCTTGTTTTCTTAAATCCTCGGCTGCAATTACAAGTGCAGCAAGAGCTTCCTTTGTCATATATGCAACGGGTGCTTTATACCCGTTTATTCTATGACCGGTAAAATTATAATCGGAATAGTATCTCATATCATAAACCGCATCATAAATTTTTGAGGATATTTTTTCAAAACCACTTTTGTCGGTTGAAATTTTATCCGCAAAAATAAAAGGTGTAATACACATAAATAAAATAAAACTTATAATAAATTTTTTCATTTTATTACCTCTGTTTTAATGTTATTCTCGCAACATTATATAAAATTTTCATATTTTTGTCATTTTTAAAAATTAAAAATTCATTATTAATTCTACTTCAATCTTTAAATCAGCCAATCTTCAAAATTCTGGAAAAGTTAAAACACATATGCGACATTTAAGAAGTTAAAAAAAGGTGTTGCAATGCAAATAAAAAATATAACATATGGCATGAC
>NZ_CACWEU010000183.1:0-2365 GCF_902760015.1 Candidatus Ruminimicrobium bovinum | reverse complement strand
GAATGAAAAGAGAAAAAAATGTTATTTTACGTATGAACAGAGAAAAGTATTGTTGGAGTCTATTCGTTATGTTGATTTGGTAATTCCAGAAACTAATTGGGAACAAAAGAAGAGTGATGTTCACGAATATCATATTGATACATTTGTAATGGGAGATGATTGGAAAGGAAAATTTGATTTTTTAAAAGAAGAAGGTGTAGAAGTTGTTTATTTATCAAGAACACCTGAAATTTCAACAACAAAAATAAAAAAAGATATTTATGGAATAAACAAAAAATGAGTAATGCTTTAATTAGTGTAATTATTCCCGTATACAATGTTGAAAAGTATCTTTCTCGTTGTATAGATAGTGTTATTAATCAAACATATAAAAATTTGGAAATAATACTTATTGACGATGGCTCAACAGATAATAGTGGAAAAATATGTGATGAATATGCAATAAAAGATAACAGAATAAAAGTTATACATAAACAAAACGGTGGAGTATCTTCAGCAAGGAATATAGGACTTGATGTTGCTAAAGGTAATTATATTGGTTTTGTTGATAGTGATGACTATATTGAAAATGATATGTATGAAATCTTATATGAATTGTTAGTAAGAAACCAAACTGATATTTCTTGTTGTAATAAGTTTGTTTTAAAAAAAAATAAATTTGTAGTAAGTGAAAGTTTTCCAACCAAAGATGGTATTTTATCTTTTGATGATGTTTTAAATGACTCTAAACATGATTTTTATATTTGGAATAAACTTTTCAATAAAAATTTAATAGGAAATGTTCGTTTTAATGAACAATTAACATTGGGTGAAGATTTATTATTTACATATCAAGTATTACAAAAAATAAGAAACATTGCTTTTTATAAAGAAGCTAAATACTATTATTGTGACAATTCCAATAGTATAACTAGAATACGAGTTTTTAAAAAAGAATATATAAATCAAATTTTATTTTATGAAAAATTACTTAATTATTGCGAGAAAAATAAATTAAAAATAGGATATAAAAAATATAAACATTTACAAATTAATTGGATTATTAATTTTTTATCTTGGATTGCACGAGAAACCCCTATAAGAAATAAAGAAAGTTTAGAATTATTATTAAAATATGCAAGAAAAAATTTATTTTATTTTATGTTTGGGAAATTTGGTATTAAATCTAAAATTTTTTTGATTGTAAGTTGTTTGAATTTTAATTTAGCAAGTAATATTTATAAGTTAATGTTAAAATTAAAGGTTATAAAATGAAAAAAATTGGGATATTAACTTTTCATAGAGCTAATAATTATGGCGCATTATTACAAACTTATGCTTTAAAACGATTTTTAAAATCTATTGTTCTTAAAGTTTTTATTATAAATTATTTGTGTGATGCAATAGAAAATTACTATAAACTTTTTCCGAAGAGTTTATTAAAATTTAATATTAAAAATTTAATAAGAATAATTAAAAGATTTTTATTTTTACCATTGATAGTTTATTTTAATTTTAAATTTAAAAAGTTCAAGGAAGTTTATTTAATAGATACTTTACCTTTTACTTGTAACAGCATAAGTAGTATAGAAAACAAATATGATATTTTTATAACAGGTAGTGATCAGGTATTTAATCCGCAATTAACCGGTTTTGATAAAAATTATTTTTTAGATTTTGTTAAAGATAAAAATAAATGTTTTTCCTATGCGGCAAGTTTTGGCTTGAGTTATGAAAGTTTAACAGAACAAGAAAAAATGTTTATAAATCAAAATTTACAAAATTTTAAATATTTATCTTTAAGAGAAAAACAAGGTATGGATATTGTTAATAAATTATCTAATATAAAATCAGAAGTTCATATTGATCCTACATTATTACTAAATAAACAAGATTGGTCAAAAATATCTAAAATTCCAAAAGAAACGGAATTTGTTTTAGTATATTTAATGAATAACAATAAAAAAATTATGAAATATGCTGATGAATTAGCAAAAAATAAAAAATTAAAAATAAAAATTATTACTCTAAAATTTAGAGAATTGATAAATAAAAATACTTTTATGCCGTCTCCTCAAGAATGGTTAGGTTATTTTTTAAAAGCAAAATATATAGTTACAAACTCTTTTCATGGATTATGTTTTAGTATAAATTTTAATAAACAATTTTTTGTTGATTTCGTCCCAACTAATAAAAGAAACTCAAGATTTAAAAATCTTTTAGAATTAACAAATTTAGGAGAAAGATTGATTGATAATATCGGAACAGACTATGATAAACCAATAGATTGGAGCAATGTAAATAAAATAATAGAACAAGAAAGAGAAAAATCTTTGAATTATTTAAAAAGTATTGCATTATGAGGAAAAAAAAAAAAAAAAAAGTT
>NZ_CACWEU010000182.1:0-10640 GCF_902760015.1 Candidatus Ruminimicrobium bovinum | reverse complement strand
CCGGGAGTTTTGCACCGATTAAAGCAAGCGGAATGGTTTGACCTGCCGCAACATTCGGAGCCCCGCAAACAATTTCATAAGTTTTTACGCCGTCGTAAACTTTGCAGACCGAAAGTTTATCGGCATTGGGATGTTTTTGCTTATCAAGAACTTTTGCAGTAATTACACCTGTCCAATTTGTTCCGCCGCTTACTATTGAAGTTTCAACGCCCAAAAAAGTAAGTTCCTTACAAAGCTGCTGCGGACTTAAATTAAAATCTACAATATCTTTTAACCAATTATATGAAATTTTCATTATTACTCCTTTAAAAATTTGTGAAACAAATTTTCAGCTGACGGCTGAGCCGAATTTGCTTTACAAACACTCAGCTCTAAGCCCCAAGCTCTAAGCAACAAATTGCAAAGCAATTTGTTAGAATTGTTTTAAAACTCTTATATCGTTTTCATACAATACTCTCATATCGTCAATTCCGTATTTAAGCATTGCAAACCTTTCAACACCGAGTCCGAAAGCATAACCCGTATATTTTTCAGGGTCATATTTTACAGCCCTGAATACATTAGGATGAACCATACCGCAACCCAAAACTTCAAGCCAACCGCTGCCTTTACATACTCTGCAACCTTTGCCGCCGCATAAAACACATTTTATATCAACTTCGGCGGAAGGTTCGGTAAACTGAAAGTGAGACGGCCTAAAACGTAAATCTATATGGTTGCCGAAAAGTCTGTGAATAAATAAAGTTAAAGTTCCTTTAAGTTCCGCAAAAGTTATATTTTCTCCGACAACAAGCCCTTCTATCTGATGGAATATCGCAGAGTGTGAAGCATCCGTTGCTTCATTTCTAAAAACTCTGCCCGGTATTATTACTTTTATCGGCGGTTTTTGTTCTTCCATAATATGAATTTGCCCGGCAGATGTTTGTGTTCTTAATAATTTATCACTGTTTTCAAGATAGAAAGTATCCTGTGTATCTCTTGCAGGATGATCTTTCGGAATATTTAATGCTTCAAAATTATACCAATCCGTTTCTATTTCGTTGCCTTTTGCAACATTAAAACCCAACGAAATAAAAATGTTGCTCATTTCTTCTATGGTTTGTGTTATTATATGATAATGACCTTTCGGAAATGTAAACGAAAAAGCGGGAGAAATATCTATTTTTTCATTTTTAAATTTTTCTTCCAAAAGTTTATTTTTTATTTCCTTTTTTTTATCTTCCAAATTTTTATTTAAAAGATTTTTTGCTTCATTAATTTTTGCACCGGTTGTCTTTTTTTCTTCAACCGACAAACTTGATAAAGTTTTTAAAAGCTCGGTTATCTTTCCTTTTTTACCGAGATATTCAACTTTAATAAGTTCAACTTTTTCTTCCGTGTCAATATTTTTTAACTTATCCAAAGCTTCACTTAAAATAATATCAATCCTGTTCATTGTTTATTCCTATAAGTTTATTAAGATGTTCTCTTGCCACCTTGTTTTCTTTATCAACGGCCAATGTTTTTTCATACATTGTTTTTGCATCTTCAATCATTTTTTTATTTTCATAAATCAAACCTAAACTGCACAATGCATCAACGTTTGCCGGATTTATTTCCAAAACTTTTTTAAAATCTTCAACCGCCTCATCGAATTTACTGTTTAAAAAATAAAACATTGCCTGTTCTTGTATTATTTTTTCATCGTTATTTTTATTAACCATTACAAACCTACTTGTTAAATTTTTCTATTTGCTCCTGTTTACCTACAATAACCAAAATATCATTTTCCATTATTTCATCGTCAGGTCCCGGAGCAACGTTTGTTTTTTCTTCAATATCTGGTTGGCCTTCATCATTTATAAAAGGAATATGTTTTTTGATTGCAATTACGTTTATTCCGTATTTTGTTCTTATTTCGGAATCTTTTATTGTTTTGCCGTGGCATTTTTTCGGAGCAACTATTTCAACCAAATTAAAATCTTTAGAAACTTCTATCTGTTCCAAAATGTTAGGCGAAACCATACTTTCGGCCAATTTTTTTGCCATTTCAAATTCGGGATAAATAACTCTGTCGGCACCTATTTTTACCGCTATTTTTGAATGCCATTGGCTGATACATTTTACTATAACGTTTTTTATACCCAAATCTTTTACAACCAATGTGGCAAGTATGCTTGTTTCTATATCTTCACCTATTGCAACCACCACCGTATCACAATCTTTAATACCGGCATTTTCAAGTGCTTTACCGTCTGTTGCATCGGCAACTATGGCTTGCGTTACAAAAGATGTTATTTTATTGACAATTTCTTCTTTATTATCTATGGCTAAAACCGGAAAACCTCTTTTAAATAATTCTTTCGCAAGATTTGAACCGAAAGTCCCAAGCCCGATAACCGCAAATTGTGTTTTTGACATACTACCTCCATAAAAATCGCTTTGCGATTTTTAGCTGATAAGCTGATAGCTGAAAAGCTGAAGAGTTTATCAAAGTGTCCTATCGGACAAGTTTAACATATACCTCTATAATCTGATAATCCAATAAACAAACAAATTGCTCCGCAATTTGTTAACCTATCATCAACCTGGCGTCGGGATATCTTATATTATTTTTAACCGTTTTAGTGTTAACAACATATATCAATATTGTTACGGCACCTATTCTTCCTATAAACATGGCGACTATTAAAATAACTTTACCTGCAGCAGTTATCGAAGATGTTATTCCCAAAGATAAACCCACCGTACAGAAAGCCGAAACAACTTCAAAAATAACATTTAAGGGCTCACTGTTTTGTTCAACACAAAGCATTGCAAAAACAAATAAAAACAACAACGATACCATAACAATAAAAATTAACAATGCTTTCTTTATCAAATCAACATCTATACTTTTTTTTGCCAAATTATATTCGTTTTCACCTTTTATCAATGCACGAACAAAAACAAAAACAAGCGCAAGTGTTGTAATTTTTAAACCGCCGGCCGTACTTCCGGGACCGCCGCCTATAAACATTAATGCCAACGAAAAAAAAGCTATCGGCATGGAAATATCGGTAATCGGTAAAGAATTAAAACCTGCCGTTCTGATACTTAAAGACTGAAAAACAGAATTATTTAAAATAAAAGCAAAACTTTTATCCGCAAAAGAATTAAGGTTCCCCAAAAACAAAACTATTGCAGCAATTAACGTTAAACAAAAAGTTACCCATAAAATAACTTCCGAATGAAAAGTAAGTTTTTTTGTTTCGGAATAAAATTTTTCTATTATGTCAACCAAAACAAAAAAACCTAACCCGCCCAAAAGTATAAGCGAACTTAATGTCCATAATACGGCAGGGCTGTTGGAAAAAAGTTCCATACTGTTTTCAAAAAGAGAAAAACCGGCATTACAAAAAGCCATTATTGAATGAAATAACCCCAAAAAAATTGCTTTTTGCAACGGATATGAACCCATAAATTTTAAAGTTAAAACTACGGCTCCAGCCAATTCTATACAAAGAACAATAAGTATTGCTTTCCTTAATAATTTAAAAAGATCGTTAAACGAACTTATATCAAATAATTCCTGCATTATTTTTCTGTCTTTTAATGCTATTTTACCAAGCAAAAACCCTAAACCCGTAGATACCAACATATAACCGAATGCACCTATTTGAACCAAACACATTATTATAATCTGTCCGCTTAATGTAAAATATTGGCTGATATTTACAACCGACAACCCCGTAACACAAACTGCGGATGTTACCGTAAACAAACAATTTAAAACGGACAATTCAGGGTTTACCCTTGCAAACGGCAAACATAAAAGAACAGTTCCTAATACAATAAGTCCTATAAAAAACAGTATAATAGGCAGTAATGCAGAATTGCTCTTCATAAATAATTTTTATTATGAAGCTTTTGCTATTTCAACCAATTGTTTAAATGTTGCGTTGTCGTTAACGGCAATTTCCGCCAACATTTTTCTGTCTATTATAACATTGGCTTTTTTAAGCCCGGAAATAAACCTGTTGTAAGACATACCTTCTTCCCTAACGGCAGCATTTAAACGAACTATCCACATACTTCTATACATACCTTTGCGGTCTTTTCTGTCGTTATATGCATATACCAAAGATTTTTCTACCTGTTGTATTACCATTCTCCAACGGTTTTTCTTTGTTGCATAATAACCTTTGGCTAATCTAAACGTTTTTTTCTTTCTTTGTCTTGTATAAACAACACTTTTGGCTCTCATTTATCTATCTCCTTAAAAATATTCTTTAAATTAAACGGAATAAGGCATAAACTGTTTCATTCTGCCCATATCGGTTGAATGAACTATTCCCGGTTTTCTTAAACTTCTTCCTTTTTTAGGTTCCATACCTGTAAGCAAATGTCTTTGTCCGGGTTTTCTATATTTAAGTTTTCCCGTGCCTGTTGCTCTAAATCTTTTTTTTGCACCACTATGGGTTTTCATTTTAGGCATTTTCGTTTTCTCCTGTTTTAATTTTATTTTTATTTTTGTTTCTTTTTCGGACTAAGTATAAGAAAACTTCTTGTTCCCATCGACGATACTTTTCCTTCCGACGTAGCAATATCGGCAAATTTATTTTTAATATCTTCCAAAATATTGAAACCTAAATCCTTATGCTGCATTTCTCTTCCGGAAAACATTACCGTTATTTGAACTTTGTTTCCTTCTTCCAAAAAATCTTTTATTTTTTTAGTTTTTACGTCAAGGTCATGCCCTGCAATTCTTGTTCTTAAACGAACTTCTTTTAACTGAACAATTTTTTGTTTTTTTCTTGATTCCTTTTCCTTTTTTGATAAATCATAACGGAATTTTGAAAATTCAAGAATTTTACACACCGGCGGATTTGCCTGAGGTGAAATTTCTATTAAATCTTTACCTGCCGCCTGTGCTTTCGCCAATGCCTGCGCTATAGGAACAATCCCTACCTGAACTCCATTTTCGTCAATCAATCTTACTTCCGGTACTCTTATGTACTGATTAGTACGGTATCTTTTTGTATCTATACAATCCCCCTCGCAGGATTTTACCTGCAAAATAAAAAATGGAACGGATATAAAACACCCGTCCCTATATAAATAACAAACTGCAACTTCTAAATTTATATACCTTTTCCCTAAGGTGAAGGTGAGCCGGGACGGCTACTTTTTAATTAATATGTCCTTGCGGACTAATATAAAACGTTTTGTTATTATATATAAACTTAAAACAGAATGTCAAGGGAAAATCACAATGTGCTTATTTAGCACATTGTGATTTTTTATTCTTTGTTTATTCTGCTTTGTTTCTAATCTTTTGCTCTTCTGTCGTTTGTCGTTTGTCGTTTGTCGTTTCCATACATCTATACATCAATACTTCCATACCTCAAAATTTGCTTTGCAAATTTTATGCTGAAGCAGCCACTGCGTGAACATCGGATATATTCATTAAGGCTTTTAATGAATCAGGTAAATCTTTTTCTGTTGCCATTCCTCTACCCAAGTTACCTAAATCTTTCAAACTGTCTTTTGCGTTTTTAAGTATTGATTTTATCTTAACTTTATCTGTAACTGCTTCTTGTAATGCAACTAAATCTATTTTAAATTCTTCATCTTCTATGGTAACTTTCTTATTTACAACAGCATCTGCCAAACCTTTCACTATTACATTCATATTTACAGCTTTACTTAACTGTATTGCAACTTGGATATCCTCAATTGTTCCATTATTTATTGTTTCTTCATCAATTTCTTTATTATTATATGCAATTAAGATATCTCTTGCTGCTGAAAGTAATAGTATAGTTGCAATTTTATCTTCCTGTGCATATTCATAATCTGCAACTTCAGATACTTCAAGCATAAATCTGTTTACTATTTCTTCATTGTTTTTAACATTTGCCACATCTGCTATATTATCAAAACCAAGTAACCTTGCTATACCATCCGCATCTTGACATATTGCAATTACAGCTGCTATTGCATGTTGCATTTCTTCAGGTTTTGTTACACCTGTTAATGCTTTAACAAGCTCCTTACCATCAGCATCAATATTATCCAATGTATCTATCAATATATCAGTTATATTAGTTAAAGATTTAGAATTTTGATACCTTGCTACGGCTTGTTTTAGTTTTTCTTGTGATATTTTGCCTTCTTGTTTTTTCAATAATTTACACAAGCTGTAGACGGTACTTATAGTTTCACCTTTAATACCGGATGTTACTATTTCTTCACTTTGTAATGTTTGTAACATATCTACTACTTTTGCCAAGTCATATTTGCCGTTTTCATCTTTAAGTTTATTTACATCAACGTTAGCTGCTTCTGCTAATGTAGTAATAACTTCTTCTGCATTATTAATCAACGATGCTTGTACAACATTCATTACCTTTGCTAAATCATATTTTCCAGTTTCATCTTTAAATTCATTTACATCAACATTAGCTACTTCCGCTAATGTAGTTACAACTTCATCCGCATTATCAGTTTGTAATGATACTTCAATCATATTCATTACTTTTGCTAAATCGTATTTACCGGTTTCGTCTTTAAGTTCACTTACATCAATATCAGCAGCTTTTGCTAATTTAGTTATAACTTCCTCTGCATTATTAGAATTTATTAAATTTATCAAATCAACAGCTTGTCCAAGTAATATTTGTTGTTCGGTTGTTAAATTTTTATTAAACTTATTTTCAATATTGGTATTTGTAAATATTCCTTTTTCTTCTGCTGCGGTTTTAACTTCTTCAACTGTTGATTTTTTGATACCATTGTCAGATAATATTTTCTCATAAAGTTTAGAATTTTCTAAATCAGCCTGTTTTAACATATTTAACATTTCATCTTTATTTCCAGATTTGTAAAGTTCAATAAATCTATTATAATCAAAGTTCTTCCAACCTGATAAATTCTTTGTTTCTTCTGTTTCATGACTGAATAGTTCTTCAAAAATTTCAATTATTTCATCATCCGCAAAAGAAACTACTCCGTCTTTAACTTGCAATGTTGCTACTAAAGCATTATTTAAAGATATTGAATTTGACTCTTTGTTACTAAAATCAGATTTTATTAATGCACTTGTCATACTCATATCCAAATTATTGTCACTGGTATCATATTCTCCTTTAACGAATGATAAGAATGCATTCTCTTTAACATCATTAAAGACTTTTTCTTTCTTCTGAAGCATCTTTTCTGATTTAGCTAAATCACCGGTTATAAGGAAATTAACAGTTTTTATAGGATTTTTTATTACTACAGGTATAATACTCGGTAAAGCTTTAATAAAATCTGTTTTATTTTCAGTTTGAATTCTTCCAAACTTATCAGCAAAATTCTTATCTTCTTCTGACATTGACATCTGCTTATTTACAGCATCTTTATATGCTTTTTCATATTCTCTTACAGCATTTGCTTGTTCTTCATAACCTACTATTTCAAGCATATCTGCAATGTTACCACTTGATACCATTTTCAATACTTTTTCTTTATCATAATCATTATACTGATAACCTAATGCTAATAAATATTTATAATTATCTACAGCAAACCATTGTTGATTTGTTAAAGTATCACTATTTTCAGAATCTCCTACTATTTCTTTTATTATAGGATCATCCTTTGCAAAATTATATTTTCCAGAAACTTTGTTATATAAACTTTCAACTGTAGGTTTAGCTTCGCTTCTTTTTGATTCATTAAAGTTATCAATTCTTGATCTTTGCATTTTAAGTCCTGCACCTTGAAGTTCTCTTCGTTCATTTTCCATTTGAACTTCTTCCATATGTCTATTAACAAGATCAATATCCCATCCTTTATTTTCTTTTGCAGCTTCTCTCAATGTATCAATTTCAATCATTCTTTCTACAGAATGTAACTGTATAACCTGTTTATCATAGGACTCTTTTGAGAATCTATTACTACCATAAGGATCCGTTCTTCCCGCACCTTGAACTAACTGAGTTTCTGTCATCAATGCTGAATCCAACAGCCAGTTATTTGCAACAACTTTTCCTTTTTCTATACCATTTCTGTAATTAAATACCTTCTGTGCATCTATCATATTACCGGCATCCCAACCTCTACCTATTAGTGTGGCATCAGATATAACATAATCATAAACACCTGCTTTAACTTCATATTTCAACAAATTCAATTCCGCTTCACTAATACCGGAATCAACATATTTCATAGTTGCTAAATTTCTTGATTCTTCAAAACTAATATCAACACTAAGTTTATCCATTATTGCTTTAGCTTTTAAATCTACTATCGTTTCAGCTTTTATTATGTCAAAATCAAGCTCAGAATTATTTATTATTTCAGGTCTATATTTTTCAGGTATCTTTGATACTTTAGACTTTAACTCTTCAACTGTTTTACAATTCAATAATTCATTTACAATCGGAGAAACTTCTGCGTTTGCTTCAATTATTTGTCCCATATTATCACTACTTATTTCCCTGCCTAAAGTTCTTTCAATTATTCCTTCATATGTCATCTTAGCATCAGCAGAATGTGCAGTTAAAACTAAATTAAATACAGATTGTCCTTGATTTTCTCTAATAGCATTTGTACTATCAAAAATAACATCTGTTCTGTTATTTGCAGATTCTACTATACCAGATAAAGTGTTTAATTTTGGTGTTGTTCCTTTTATTTCAAAACCCATTTTGTTAAGAACATTAACTTCAGAAGCTTTTGATACTGTTCCAGAAACACCAATTATATCACCAAACAAACTCATTGCAAATACTGAATTTGAAACATAAGAATCCGAACTTGGTTTAGTTACGGAAAGATTTTTTCTTATTTCCAATGCTTGCATTTGCCCTGCAGGCATTGTCATGTCAGGAGCATCTTTCGAACCATATATTACACAAATTTCACCATCTAATTCTTTATAATCCCTAAATTCAACTAAATCAAATGATGACATAACATTTCTAACATGCTCCAAACATTGTTTTTTACTAAAGCCTAAATCTTTGCCATACTCTTCATACATTTTGTCTGCTATGGCTTTTATTGTATTTTCTCTATCTTCTTTATTACTATTATTATTTTTTTCACTATCATTTTTATTCTTTTTCTTTTCACTATTAAAATCATCTTTTTTACTGTCTTTAATGGTGTCATCTATAATGCTATGTATATCATTACCCTTTTCTAAACCACTAGAACTACTTTCTTTGTCAACCTTTGTAGTAACATCACCAATTTTATTATCATGTTCTATTTTAGACATTTCTTCTAAAGTAGAAAGGTCTTCTTTTGCAGGATCAATTATTTCAATTGATTCTATTTTACCTTTGCTATTCATTTTAAACTTACCATTTGTAAGCATTTCAAAGTAGCTTACATATTTATTGCCTTTTTCTATAGCAGCCCTTATTTCAGGTGAAGCACTTTCAGGTATTTCATTATTCTTACAATTTTCATATTTAGAAATTAAATTATCCAATTCACCACGAGTTCTTTTTAAATCTGTATCTATCATTTTTTCTAAATTTGAACTTAAATCAACATAATCATTTAATAATTTATTATATTTATCTTTGTATTCCGCTGATGATTTATTTAAATCCTTCATTTCTTTTATAGTATCATAATACTTAGCCATGGATTTTGTAGTAATATACATACCATTAGATTTTGCCAATGCCTGTTGTGCTATAGATGCAAAAGTATCTACCTCATCGCAAACAGCATCTCCTAACCTTTTTAACGGAGAATTTTCTAATAATTCTTCACCCATATCTTTAAATTCTTTTTGCAACTTTTCTACTTCATTAAACTTTAATCCTTTATCTTCACATGCTTGTTTTAATTCCTTAATATCTTTATAATCTCCTCTTAACAATTTGAATACAATATTAGCTTGATACGGATCAGAAAATTCAAGTTTACCTTCTGCAGTTTTTGATAAATCTGCACCAATATCACTACATAATTCCTCTAACTCACCTGGCTTTGTTTCAAACATTCTAGAAAATTCACCGGCAACTAAACCATTATATGTTTGGTAGTCAACCACAACAATTTTAACCTTATCGCCTATTTCTATATTTTGGTTAGATTCTTCAGCTGTAATATGTTTAACTTCTTCTGCTTCCAAACCTAATGTTCTATTTAATTCTAAAGCTAATTCATTTGCATTTGTAGAGTTATTAGTTAAAACTGTTAAAAATTTATTGAATTCTCCATTTAATTCAATCTTACCTTGTTTTGCATATAACATTGCGGCTGTTAATGCAGTTATTACTGTTTTTCCTCCACCTGTTTGCAGTTTTTCTATAAACCTCGTGTAATTCCCGCCTTTTGCTATTTCAGAATAAATATCAATTAATGCTTTCTTTTGATTTATTAAATAATCATCATATTCCATATTAGTTCTAAATGCATCAGTAAATACCTCTGTTGCCTTTACATTCTTTAATAACTCTTCAATATTCTTATTGGTTTTCCCACCTTCCATATTGTTAAGTTCTGTATTAAGTTTTTCAAAAGCATCTAAAATATTTCTGCAACAATCAATACCGGAATCATTTCTAACAAAGAAATCCAAAGATTCTTTTAGAACATATTTTTTATTGTTTATTTCAACAATACCTTCTTTATTGAAAGAAATATTTTTATAATTATCCGGATTGTCT
>NZ_CACWEU010000181.1:0-2827 GCF_902760015.1 Candidatus Ruminimicrobium bovinum | reverse complement strand
TAGAAAAGCAAATAGACGATTGGTTAGAAGATTATTCTTATGATGCTTTTTATTATGAAGAAGTAAGTTTTTTATTGAAAGAAATAAAAAGATATAAAGAAGAAATATTAAAAATATCTGTAGAACAAAAACATTATATTTCTTTTGGAAAATTATTGGATATAGGAACAGATTTAGAAATTGTAAAAAATGATAATTGTTGGAATAGAGATAATAAATATACTGAACAAATAAAACTTTTTTTTGAAATGAAAAATTTTACATGCGGATATACAAAATATGCTAATAAGGAAGGTAATTCCACTATAGTTGCTTATGAAACGGGAGCCAATTTTGTGAGAGTTTATTTTAGTAGTAGTTATATATACAATACCTATACATATACTTATAAAATTGCTGGTAAAGAAAATATAGAAAAGATGAAAAAACTTGCATTAGAAGGTAAAGGATTACAATCATATATAATGAAAAATGTTAGAGATAAATATGAAATAAGAACATCTACTCCAATTTAAAAAATAATGAGTTTAATAAATAAAAAAACTTTAGAATGATATGGCTGATATTTACCATTTGGTTCAGAAAAGAATACCAAACAAAAAATAGCCCGTAAAGCTTTTTTGTATCAAAAGTAGGCTTTTAATGAACAAAGAACAAGAATCAGCAAGAAAAATTATTTTAGAAACAAATGATAATATCTTTATAACCGGTAAAGCCGGAACAGGTAAAACTACATTTCTAAGACAAATAATTAAAGAATTGTCTGCTAAAAGGAAAAAATATGTAGTTCTTGCACCAACGGGAGTTGCGGCAATAAATGCCGAAGGTTCAACAATTCATAGATTTTTTTGCTGGAAACCTGAAAATAAACCATTAACTAATGACAAGGTTCCTATAGAAACATACCAAAAATTAAATACTATAATTATAGATGAAGCATCAATGTTAAAAGCAGATTTATTAGACAGAATAGATTTGTTTTTAAAAAACAATATAAAAAACAAAGAAAGAGAAAATATACCTTTTGCAGGTGTACAAATGGTTTTTATAGGCGATTTATACCAATTACCACCAGTTGTAGCAGATGATAAGGAACAAGAAAAATATAGTAAAGATATGGTTGAAACAGATGATGAAATAATAGATATGATAAACGATGAGAGCAAACATAGAAAATATGACTCTACATGTTTTTTAAGTTCTTATGCTTTAAGAAAAAAATATTTGCACATAATAGAATTTACTGAAATATTTAGACAAAAAGACAAACAATTTATTGATATTTTAAATTCAATTAGAATAAATAATATATCTCAAGAACAATTAAATGTATTGAATAAACAAAGTGTAAACAACAATAATACTAATTCACAAATTAAATTAGTTACAACGAATAAAAAAGCAGATGAATATAATTCGTTTAAACTCGCTAAAATTAATTCGTCGGAATATATATCAAAAGCCAAGATAGAGCCAGAAGATGGCTATTACAGTATGCCTGTTCCTAAAGTTTTAAAATTAAAAGTAGGAGCTAAAGTTATGCTATTAACTAATGATCCTAACCAAAAATATGTTAATGGCTCTATAGGTAAAATAGTAAATATTCAAACAGAATTGTGGACTAAAAAAAATATTAGTCTTGTGAAGAAACTTACTATACAACTTAATAAAGGTAATATAGTTGAGATTGAGCGAACTAAATGGTCAAAATATAAATATGTATGGAATAAAGAAAAACAAGAATATGAAAAAGTAGAAGTTGGTTATATAGAGCAATTCCCTATAAAACTTGCATGGGCAGTAACAATACATAAAAGTCAAGGACAAACATTTGATACTCTCACAATAGATTTAGGGACAGGTGCTTTTGCTACCAGACAAGTATATGTTGCACTAAGCAGATGCAGATCTTTATCCGGAATATCTTTAATAAAAGAAATACAAGCAAAAGATGTTATGATAGATACTAAAATAGAAAAGTTACTTGCATTGCAAAACAAATTAAAAATGGAAAAATTATCCCAGTAAACTGTCGAGTCTTGATTGTAAATTTTCCAAAAATTTTTCGTTAGGTCTTTTGTATGGTTCGTTATTTAAAAAATGTATTAATTTTTCAATGAGTTGTTTGATATCCAATTCTTCATTACAGAAAGTAAAGTTCCTTTTCCATAACCTTTGGTTATGGGCACACAAGTTTCTGACAAGAGATAAATCTTTTAACCATGCAGCGAAAGTTTTTGTGTTCATTTTATAGTTTTTACAAATACTTGCCTGTAAAAAAGGATTTAATCCCGAATATAAAGTATATACTTCACCTAAAGACAAATATTTTATTAGTGACCAGAAAGGGATGTAGGGGAATTCTTTATATTTTTTATAATAAGCAATATGTTCTTCCGTAGAATTTATTATGTTTTTACGAACAGAAGTTTCTATTATTTCCGTAATTGGTTTTATATATGATTCTTCAAAATAACTTTCCGGAGAGTTTTTATAAAAAAACGGATCTTTTGTAGTAAGAAGTTCCGCGGATATTGTTTTTAAATGTATTTCAATAACATCTATTATTGAAAACATAATATTTCTAAGTTCTCTGTCTTTATAAAATATATCAACAAGGTCATCAAATGTAATTTCTTTTTTTTGCATATTTTGCATATTCCAAAACGAAAGAAAAAGATTCCACTTTTAAAAATTGTTTTGCAAAATCCATGTCAGCATTATCAAAATTAACATTGTATTTCTTCAGCTGTTCTATTTTTGATTCTTCATTTAAAACAACTTTATCGTAAGGTATTGTTTCCATTTAATTACCCTTATACTTTTA
>NZ_CACWEU010000180.1:0-6773 GCF_902760015.1 Candidatus Ruminimicrobium bovinum | reverse complement strand
TTTTCATTATAATGAACATAAATTCGGCTTCGGTAGCAAGTTTTCCGTTAACATAAGCCATACCTTTAACTTTACCTTTTTTACCGCTGCTATGTAAAACTTCTATTTTTAATTCCAACAAATCACCGGGAAGAACCGTTCTTCTAAAACGAACATTATCTATTCCCATAAAATAAGCCAAACAGTTTGACATATTAGGCCTTGATAAAAATAAAACACATGACGTTTGTGCCATTGCTTCAACTATTAAAACACCCGGCATTATCGGCTTACCCGGGAAATGTCCTTGAAAGAAAGGTTCATTACCGCTAACGGCTTTATAACCTGTTGCAACATTAGGATTATTTGTCAGCTTTACTTTATCAACCATAAGAATCGGATATCTGTGCGGAATAATTTTTTGAATTTGTTCACTTTCTATTAACCTTTCTTCACCTTCCATATTTTGTTTTACCTCTTCCTGTTTTTTATCCGAAATTATTATTGCTTTTTTTATAAACTCTTTAACGAACAGACCGTTATTTTTATGACCCGGTTTTTTTGCAACTATTTTTGCTTTTAATTGTTTTCCCAGCAAATACAAATCACCTATTAAATCCAAAGTTTTATGACGAACAAATTCGTCTTCAAATTTTAACGGCTCTTTGTTGTGAATCCCCGTAGGTCCTATAACTATTGCATTTTCCAAACTGCCGCCTTTTGCCAAACCGTTGGCTTGTAATGCTTCTATTTCGTAATCAAAGCAAAATGTTTTTGCGGCAGCAATTCCGTTTGTAAAATTTTCTTTTGTTATTATAAATTTTCCTTCCTGATGCGATAAGAAAGGATGGTCAAAACCTATAGTACATTCTATTTCGAAATTATCCGACGGATATGCGGTAATTTCGGTTTGTCCGTTTTTAAAAGAAACAGGTTCTTTTAAACCGTAATATGTTCTTTCGGCTTCAAGTTCTTTAATTCCGGCTTTTAAAAGTTCTTCCGCAATTATTTTTGCACTGCCGTCAAGAATCGGCGGTTCGCTATTATTTATTTCTATAAGAACATTATCTATTTGTAATGCCGAACATGATGCCAAAATATGTTCTATCGTATAAATTTTTACACCGTCTTTTTCTATTATGGTTCCCCTTATAGCTACGTCGCCGGATAAATGCTGCCAATCGGCTTTTATATCGGGTTTATTCGGCAAATCAACCCTTATAAAATGTATTCCGTAATCTGCAGGTGCCGGTTTAAAAACTATTTTACTTTTATTACCCGTATGCAATCCTACACCTTCTAAAACAACTTCTTTTGCAATAGTAGTTTGCTTTGACATAAACTTCAAAACCTCTTTATATTATTTATTTTCTTTATCGTTTATCTTTTTTTCCAAATCTTTTACCGTAGCATATATTTCCGGTAATTTTTTTATTATTGCTTTTGTTTGTAAATACCTTCTGTAAGGTTGATAAGGTTCGCCTGCAACAACCTGCCCTGCCGGTATGTCGTTTGTTATTCCGCTTTGAGCACCTATCATTACATTGTCGCCTATATTTAAATGCCCCACAATACCAACTTGCCCTGCCAAAGTAACATGATTACCGACGGTAGTTGAACCGGCAATACCGACTTGTGAAACTATCGTGGAATTTTTACCTATGTGAACATTATGTGCAATCATTACAAGGTTATCTATTTTTGTATTATCACCGATATATGTTTTACTTGACGGTAAAGCTGCCCTGTCAACTGTTGTATTTGCACCTATTTCAACATTGTTACCGAGTTCGACATAACCCAACTGCGGTTTTTTTATTACTTTATCACCTTCGGAAACAAAGCCGAAACCGTCTCCGCCCAAAACAACACCGGGGTTTAAGATACAATCATCACCGATAATTGTATCTTCCCTTATCGTAACATTAGGATATATCAAACAATTTTTACCTATTTTAACATTTTGCCCTATAAAAACATTTGCCAAAATTTTTGTATTATCACCTATTTCCGTATTTTCTTCTATAACCACATTATGCCCTATTGAAACATTTTTACCTAATTTTACCGTTTCTTCTATTACGGCTTTCGGACTTATAAACACTTTTATTTTTGAAAGTTTTATATCATTTAATATATTTAAAATTTTCCCGTAAGCAACTTGCGGATCTTTAACGAGAATAAAAGTTTTACCTTCATATTGACTGATGTTTGTATTTTCCGGAACTAATATCGCTGCGGCTTTTGTTGTTTTTAAAAAATGTTCATATTTCGGATTACCGAAAAAAGACAATTCGTTTTCGGCTGCATCCTGCAATGTATTTATTGATACTACCGTTAAATTCTCGTTTCCTGTAATTTTACCGCCGACGATTTCTGCAATTTGTTTTAATGTAAAATTCATTGTTTCCCCTTAAAAATTTATCCTGTAAATTTTTAGTTTACAGGTTTATAGGGTTATGAGGTTATAGGTTGTTTTTTTAATTTAAACTTATAATCCTATAACCTTATAATCTAATAACCCTACAAATTGCTTAGCAATTTGTTAGAACACATTTCCTATTGTAAAATAGAACTGTTGTAAATCTTCACCCGGTTTATGATTTAAACCGTAACCCCAATCAAGCCGTAACGGAAATACCGGTGTTGCAAACCTTATACCGAAACCTACACCGGATTTCAAATAATATTCATTGTTATCCGGGTTATCCGTTCCGAAACTTAAATGAACTTTATCAGCCGTCTTCCAAGTTCCACCTATATCATAAAAGAATGCACCTTGTAAAACGGTCTTTTTGTTTTCCTGAACTATAGGAAATTTGTATTCAAAATTTACAACCGACATTACTTTACCGCCGTCATAAGGTCCTACTTCGGTTCTGTATTTATATCCTCTAACGGTATCGGCACCGCCGATATAATACTTTTCATACAATGGAACATCTTTTGAACCGCCATAACTTTCTATCCAACCGAGATTTACATTTATGGAGAATACAAATTTCCAAAATGTAGGAATAAACCAAGCCGCTCTTATGGAATTTCTTATATAATTAACGTTACCGCCGAAAGGTCCGCCTGCAACCGAAATTCCGTAAGTATATTTTGCACCTCGTGACGGATCAAAAACATAATCCCTTGTATCATAAGTTATTTGCGCCAAAACACTTGAAGTTCTGTCTTTTGCCAAATCGGGATCGTTTAATATACTTTCTCTAAGTTGTTCATCTTTTATATCAAACAATCTGACATGTTCGTAAGTATATCCGAAAAGCAAGGACAAATTATCGGTAAGTCTCGGACCTACTTTAACAGAACCTCCAAGTCGACCTTCTCTATAAGCATCTGTTGTATAATTATAATCTCTTAACCTTTCTATGTTATATACGGAAAGCCCTAAACTCATTTTTTTATTTAAGAACCAAGGTTCTGTCCAACTGATTTCATAATTTCTTCTTCTTGCACCGAATTCCCACAATAAATTTAACCTTTGTGCTTTACCGAATAAATTCATGTGTTGTAATTGAACGGAACCTACAAATTTATCAACGGAAGAATAACCTGCACCGGCCGTTATCATACCGGGTTTACCTTCGGTTATACCGAATACCAAATCCATAATATCAGGCGAATTTGTAGGAACAATATTAGGTTCAGCCCCATCGATAAAACCTAAATTATAAATTTTTTCCATACTTCTTCTTACTTTCCCCGACGATAAAACATCACCGGGCTTTAAAAGTATTTCTCTTCTTATGGTATTATCTTTTGTGGAAGTTAAACCTTCTATGTCTATATTACCGACAAAAACCTGATTATTTTCCTGAATTTCATAAGATATATCAACGTAAGATTCGGATTCAGCATATATTGATTTTGCGATTTTTGGAAAATCGGCATCGGTAACCGGAGTATTTTCGGCTTCTTCATCCGATAAATTATTGTGTACACCTTTTGTAAAATTGGGAGCCACATACGCCTGCAAGTAACCTTTATTTGAATAATCGTCATAAATTTTGTTTAAAGTTTCGGCTACTTTTTCCTGACTGAAAATATCATCTTTTTTCAAAACACTATATTTTTTTATTTGTTCATCATCAATAACCAAATTACCGTGAAAAGATATATCACCTATTAAATATTTTTGACCTTCATTTAACGTTAAAGTTATAAACATCTGGGTTCTTTCTTCGTTGTAAGAAATTACGGGTTCGTCTATTGAAAAATCCATAAAACCGCGATTTTTATAAAATTTTGTAATTTCCAACATATCATTTTTTAAAGTTTCTTCTTTGAAAACTTTTTTACTTTTCGTTTTTGCCAATTTCTTTATTTTTTTAACTTTAAAAGATTGACACCCTTCTATATACAAATCACCTATTACCACTTTTTTATTTTCGGTAATTAAAAAAGATATTGTCATTTTGTTGGCGTCGACATCTGTTGTAGGGTATGCCTCTATCTGACAATCGGCATAACCTTTATCACCGTAAAGAGAATAAATTTTTCTTTTGGTTTCTTCAAGTTCGGCTTTATCGAAAAACCCTTTTTCTTTTACGGTTGCTTCACTTTTTAATTTCCCGTTTGAAAATTCTTTATTACCTTTAAAAACAATTTTTGCAATATAAGGTTTTTCCGATACAACAAACCTAACGGTTCTGTTTTGACTGTCAACATAATACTCGGCATTATCAAAAGAACCTATGGAAAGAATTCTCCTTATATCTTCCCTTGCGACAGATTCATCATAAACTTTACCTTTTTTGGTTTTAATCTCAGATATAACCGATTTCGGTTTTACATTTTTTATACCTTCTATAATAACCGTTTTTATTTTAAAACCTTCTTCCGCAAATACACAAGTTACAATAAACATAAACAAAATACTTAATAAAATCTTTTTCATTATATATTTTTCCTATTAAAAACTATATCTTGCAATCTTTTTGATTATATTAAAAATTGAGTGAAAAATCAACAAAAAAACATTGATTTTTTAATAAAATTTTATTTTTAATTTACGCTGATAAATTTCTATACAACAACTTTTAAAATTATTGTATAATATTAACTTAAATTAAAGAGGTTATTTATGGACAACAAAAAGCTTTCCGTTGCGGAAAATTCAGTTCAAGAAACCATAAACAGAGATAAAATAATAGTTCATACAAGTATCGTAGGAATTATTACCAACATACTTCTTGCGGCATTTAAAGCGACAATAGGTTTAATATCAAATTCTATTGCCGTCATTTTGGATGCCGTAAACAATTTATCTGATGTTTTATCTTCACTAATTACAATAATCGGTGCAAAACTTGCAAATAAACTTCCGGATAAAAAGCATCCTTTAGGACACGGAAGAATAGAATACATGAGTGCACTGCTTGTTTCGGCAATAGTTTTGTATGCCGGTATAACAGCGGCAATTGAATCAATAAAAAGAATTATTCATCCGCAAGTAGCGGATTATTCAATAATTTCATTAATAATAATCGCCGTTGCCGTCATTGTAAAAATTATACTTGGAAAATACGTAAAATCAAACGGAGAAAAAGTAAAATCAACAGCCCTTATAGCTTCCGGTACCGATGCAATGTTTGATGCCATACTTTCGGCTTCCGTATTGGCATCGGCAATAATTTATTTTACAACAAAAATATCATTAGAAGCTTACGTAGGTATAATAATTTCTGTCGTAATTATAAAAGCCGGTATAGAAATGATGTCCGATACTTTAGGTGATATTTTAGGCAAAAGAGCTGATAGTCAAACTACAAAAAAAATAAAACAACTTCTAACCCAAGAACCTGAAGTTCGCGGAGCATATGATTTAATTATTCATAATTACGGACCTAATAAAAATCTTGCTTCGGTTCACTTGGAATTACCGGATATAATGACGGTTGAACAAGTTGATAAACTAACAAGAAAACTACAAACTGAAGTTTATCACCAAACAGGTGTTATTCTTGCAGGTGTAGGTGTTTATTCTTACAATACAAAAAATGATGAAGCTGCAAAAGTATATAATACGGTTCATGAAACCGTAATGGCACATGATTGGATTTTACAAATACACGGATTTTATGCGGATACGGCTGCAAAAAAAATAAGATTTGACGTTGTTATTTGTTTTGAAACGGACGCAAACGAATGTCTTAAAGTTTTATATAATGAACTTAAACAAATTTATCCGGAATATGAAATAGCCATTGTTCCGGATGTTGATATTTCCGATTAATAATTTTAAATTATTTATGTGCTTTTTTCCAGTCTTTAATTTGTTTCAATCTTTCTTTATATTTACTTTCCAAACCTTGTTCGGTTGGATGATAATAAGTTTTATCTTTTAAAGAATCCGGCAAACACTGCATATTTGTAAGTTTATCTTTTGTGTCGTGTGCATATTGATAACCTTTACCGTAATTCAGTTCTCTCATAAGTTTTGTAGGTGCATTTCTTATTACTAAAGGGACCGGCTCTGCAAGGTGCTGTTTTGCATCTTCGGCAGCAAGATGATATGCCGTATCCATAGCATTTGATTTCGGTGCCATAGCCATATAAACAACGGCTTCGGTTAAATGAACACTGCATTCGGGCATTCCTATAAAGTGGCAGGCATGGTATGCAGCCACGGCAATTTCAAGTGCCCTCGGGTCTGCAAGCCCAACATCTTCACTTGCAAACCTTGTAACTCTTCTTGCAATATATAACGGATCTTCACCCGCTTCCAACATTCTTGCAAGCCAATAAACCGCTGCATCGGGATCCGAATTTCGCATGGATTTGTG